>JAASTB010000181.1 GCA_021767625.1 Wenzhouxiangella sp. | reverse complement strand
CCAGGAGCTGGCGGTAGTTGCGCACGTGCTCGAACATCTCGACCGAAACCACGCGATCGAATTGCCGGTCGAGCGACAGCTCGTTGACGTCGCAGGTGATGACCTCGACGTTGTTCAGCGCCAGTTCCTTCGCCCGGGCCTCGATATGGCGGCGCTGCGAACTCGAGTTGGAGACGGCCGTGATCCGGCTGCAAGGGTAGTTCGCCGCCATCCACAGCGTCAGCGATCCCCAGCCGCATCCCAACTCGAGGATGTCCTGTCCGTCCTCCAGCCCGGCGTTGCGACAGGTCTGATCGAGCATGACCGTCTCGGCGTCGTCGAGGTTGCCGACACCGGGCGGCCACAGCGCGCTCGAGTACTTGAGGCGGTGCCCGAGCACCAGCTGGTAGAAGGCCGCGGGCACTTCGTAGTGCTGCTCATTGGCGGCGTCGGTCTCGATGGCGATGGCCGACTCTGCGAGTTCGTCCATCAGCGCCTGGTAGCGCTCGGATTGCGCCTCGGGATCATCGGCACGCTCGTCGCGCAGTCGCTGTGCCAGCAGCCGGCGAATGCCGCGTCGAATGAGCCAGTCGGGCAGCAGGCCCTTTTCGGCCAGATCAATGGGCTTCATGAAGTCGCGCTCCGGGAAAACGAATGATTGGAGGTTTCGCCGTCGCGCCGCCGGCGGGGCCTGCCGGCCAGCCAGAAAAGCGCGGGCAACAGGAGGGCCCAACTCAGCCCCGTAGCCAAGACGACCTGCCAGGCGGGCGCCAGCCACTCGACCGCGCCGAAACGCGAACCGGCGAAGTAGGACATGGGCGAGCCGATCCCGCCGAGAATGCCGATCAACAGCAGACGACCCTTGAAAACGCTCATCGAGTGATTGAGTACCAGGGCCATCGCCAGCCACAGCAGGAGAATCCAGAACGGGGCGAGTTGCGTCGACGGCCACGGCATGGCGTAGGCGAGCAGGCCCATCTGCACCCACAACGAGTCGAGAAGAAACCCGATCCCCAGGCACAGGGCGATCATGCGCCAGTCGCTGGGATGGCGCCGGCGGGGATGCAGTTGCCACAGCGCCATCGCCGCCACCACCGCGGTGCCCGTCCATCCCGCCACGCCGGCCGATGCGCCGATCACGCAGGCCGGCCAGCTGAGCTGGAACAGGCCCTGGTTGATCCAGAAATCGCGCTTCATTGGATCGGCTCGCGTCCGCCGGACAGTCCGGACTGGGTCGAAGGACGCCAATCCGGACCGGCCATGAGCAGGTGCACGTCGCTGATCGCGCGCTCCCGGAAACCGCCTTCGCAATAGGCCAGGTACCAGAGCCAGCGCCGGCGGAATGTTTCGTCGAAGCCCATTTCTCGAATACTTTCCCAATGCGCCTCGAACCTTTCGCGCCAGGCGGCGAGCGTCCGCGCGTAGCTGGCGCCGAAATCGGCCAGTTCGACCAGCCCGAGGCGACTCGAACGAGCCATGGATGCGGAAATGGCGCTGACCGAAGGAATGAAAGCGCCCGGGAAGATATAGCGCTTGATGAAATCGACGTTCTTCACGGCGCTGGCGTAGCGGTGATCCTCAATCGTGATGGCCTGTATCAGGGCAAGCCCGCCGGGCTCGAGCAGGGCGTCGATCTTGCCCAGGTAGGTATCGAGATACTGGTGGCCTACCGCCTCGATCATCTCGACCGACACGATCTTGTCGAATCGACCCTCGAGGTCCCGGTAGTCGCGGGTCAGCAGGGTCACCCTGTCGTCGAGGCCGGCGTCCTGCACCTTTCGGCGCGCGAACTCGTACTGCTCGCGCGAGATGGTGGTGGTCGTGACGCGACAGCCGTAATGCTCGGCGGCATGGATGGCCAGGCCGCCCCAGCCCGTGCCGATTTCCAGCAGGTGGTCGCCCGGACCGAGATCGAGCTTGCGGCAGATGCGCTCGAGCTTGTTGAACTGGGCCTGCTCGAGCGTTTGCTCTTCGGCCGTGTACAGGGCGCTGGAATACATCATCCGCTCGTCGAGCCAGGCCTCGAAGAACTCGTTGCCCAGGTCGTAGTGCGCGGCGATGTTGCGGCGACTGCCGCGCAGACTATTGCGGTTGAATGCGTGCCACAACCCGAGAAGGGCGTTGGTCAAGCGCGCCGCACCGGTTTCCATCTCATCGAGCACGCGGCGGTTGCGCGCGAGCACCTGGACGACGGCAACGGGATCCGGGCTGTCCCAGAGATTGGCCATCCATGCCTCCGCCGCCCCGACGCTGCCACCGCTGGCCATCAAGCGCCAGAAGCGCAGGTCATGGATCACCACCGTCGCCTGGAGCGCATCATCGGGTGCACCCAGCGCGTATTCGCCGTCGGCGTCCTGGATGGTCAGTCGGCCCTGCTCGATCGAACCCAGGCGGGCAAGCACGCGGGCGCGCAGCCAGCGGTCGAGGCCGCCGCCGGAACCGACATCCGCTTCGTCGATCGTTCTGTCCGTGTGCGTCATTGCGTCACCTTGTCCGGATGGGAGTGAAACGGCGTCTTCTTCAACCAGAGCCTGAATGCCTGCCAGTAGATCGCTGCGACGACCTTGGCCGTCATAAACGGGAACTTCAGCGGCATGCGGCGCATGGCGGCCGAAGTCATCGGCTCCATGCTCAAGCGCATCCCGGCCGAGAAACATTGTCGGCCCGCCTGCTTCAGGCGCATGTGAACGCGCAATTGATCGTCCTCGACGCGAAACCGCCAGTCGTAGCGGATATCCATCGGCATGAAGGGGGAGACGTGGAAGACCTTGTCGAATCCGAAGCGATACTCGGGCCCGGATTGGTAGCGGCAATCGAGCACATAGGCGTGTCGCTCGTTCCAGGGCGTGTTGTGCACCTCCGCGACGATGGCATCCAGACGCTCGTTCCGGTCGAGACAGAAGTAGAAGCTGACCGGATTGAAACACAGCCCCCATTGACGCAGATGCGCTAGGAGAAAAACGCGCCCATCGGGACGACGACCGGTTTCTTCCGCAACCCGATCGAGCACCGCCTGGCGAAGCGAGCGATCGAGCGGGCTCAGGAAGTCGCTGCGCCTAAAGCTGACCAGGCTTCGACCTTCCGATGACCACAGGCGACTCCGGGCGAAGACTTCGGCGATCCGATCGATGTCGATAAGCGTGTAACTGGTGCGATAGACGAACCGGTGGGGCCTGGGTTCCAGGCGCTCGTGCCACACGCGGCCGGTTGCGATCGAGCTATCCATGGCGCGCCTCGATGTCGTCGATGACGCGCCGGGCGCTGCGCGCGCCGTCCTCGTGAAATCCCCAGCCCCACCAGGCACCGCAGAACCAGGTTCGGCGCAAGCCGTTGATGTCGCCCCAACGCGACTGCGCGGCCACGGCTTCGGGCGTGAAGACCGGATGCGCGTAGTTTCGGCGAACCAGCACGCGCGTCGGGTCGATCAACTCGGACTGGTTGAGCGAGACCACGAAATGCTGCCGGCTTTGGATGTTCTGCAGCAGATTCATGTAGTACGACACCCGGCAGCGCCTGCCCTCTTCACCGTCGATTCGGACATTCCAGGCCGCCCTGGCCGCCGGCCTGGACGGCAGCACCGACACATCGGTGTGCAGGAGCACTTCGTTGGGCTGGTATTCGACGGCGGACAGAACGCAGCGCTCGACCGGACTGGCATCAGCCAGAATTTCCAGCGCCTGGTCCGAATGGCAGGCGAGCACGATGGCATCGAAATGTGCCTCTCCCTTCGGCGTTCGGACGATCACCCCGCCTTCGGTGCGCTCAACCGCCCGAACGGGAGTGCCGGTCTCGAACCGGGCCGAGCACCGCCGTGCCGCCTCGACGTACTGGCGGCTGCCCCCGTCTACGGTTTCCCAGGCAGGGCGCTCGCCCAGGGTCAGCATGGAGTGGTTGTCCATGAAAGCCAGCAGGTGCTTCATGGGAAATTCCTTGACGTCGCCCATCGGTGCCGACCAAAGCGCCGAGGCCATTGGCAGCATGTGCCGCGCCGCGAACATTTCGCCCAGACCGCTGTGCTCGAGCCACTCCCCGAGCGTGATGCGCTCGTCGAGTTCGGCCAGAAGCGCCGGCGCTCGCCGGTAGAAGCGGGCGATATCGAGCACCATGCCGTGAAATCGCGGGCTGAGCAGGTTGCGGCGCTGACAATAGAGTCGGCCGAGGGTGCTGGCGTTGTACTCCATACCCGAACCGGCATCGCTCACGCCGAAACTCATGTCGGTCGTCCGGGAGGTCACGCCCAGCGATTCGAACCACGCCGTCAGCAGCGGGTAGTGCTGGCGGTTGAAGACGATGAATCCCGTGTCGATGTTCTGCTCGATGCCCTCGTCGTCGACGACCTGGGTATCGGCATGACCACCGAGTCGCTCGGCCGCCTCGAAGACGGTCACCTCATGGCGACGCGAAAGATGCCAGGCCGAATAAAGGCCCGACACACCCCCACCAACGATCGCGATCTTCATGACTTGATTCGCCGCGCTTCGCGGATCCTCTCGGGGACGGGCTTGAGGCCGCCGACCAGCCCGAACCAGCTCATCATCCTGAGCAGATAGTAGCTGAGATCGACTTCCCACCAGTAGAACCCCTGACGGGCCGAGCCGGGGAAGTGGTGATGATTGTTGTGCCAGCCCTCTCCGAGCGTGAGCAGGGCGAGGAAGAAGTTGTTCCGGCTGTCGTCACGGGTGGCATAGCGCCGGCTGCCCCAAACGTGGGCCAGCGAATTGATGGTGAGCGTGACGTGGATGAGCACGACGGTGGAAACGAAATAGCCCCAGACGAGCAACTGCAGGCCGCTGGTATCCAATCCCGGCGCCAGCCAATTCAGGCCGGCGCCCAACCCGAAAAGCGCGGCCGCGTAGAGAACGGGCACCAGGAGATCATAGCGATCGAGCCACCGCAGCTCGGGGTAGACGATCAGGTCGGGAATCTGGTCGGCCCGCGTCTCGAAGTTCTCGCGACAGAGAAACCAGCCCATGTGGCTCCACCAGAAGCCGTGCCGGGGGGCATGAACGTCGGCATCGGTGTCGGCATGCCGATGGTGATGCCGGTGGTGAGCGGCCCACCACAGCGGTCCGCGCTGCGTGGCCGAGGCGCCGATGAGCGCGAACAGGAACTGGATCGGGCGGCTCGTTCGGAAAGTCCGGTGTGAGAAATAGCGATGGTAGAAGGCCGTGATGGCGAACATTCGCAGGAAGTAGCT
>JAASTB010000180.1 GCA_021767625.1 Wenzhouxiangella sp. | reverse complement strand
GGCTTGTGCTTGATGACGAGCTGCTTGCCGTCGAATTCGGTGGGCACCCGGAACCAGTTGACGCGGTCGAAACTCGCCACTGCCTCGTAATTCTCGAAGCCGTCCACGTAGGAAACCTCGCCGGCGTTCTCGATCGTCATGCGGCAGTGGGTATCGCGCGCTCCCGACAACTGGAAGTGGAACCACTGCATGTGCTCGCCGCCGGCATCGGGGCGGATCTTCAACCGGATATTGTCGGGGGACCCGGCTTCCAGGACTTCGATGTTGCCGCTGTCGAAGGTTGAGTTGATTTGCATGGCTATATCCAAGTTTCAGGTTTCAGGTTTCAGGCCGTGAGTTTATCGCAGGGGTCAACGTGCCGTAGGTTGCGGCCAGCCGAAGACTTCGTCGGCGATGCGGGCGAATTCGCCGGCCAGGGGGGCTTCCAGACGGAGGCGGCCGCCGGCTCGCGGGTGCTCGAGCTCGAGCCGGCTGGCGTGCAGGAGCATTCGGTGGCAGGCGAGATGCTGGCGGAAAACGCGGTTGTGGCGGCCGTCGCCGTAGGTGGTGTCGCCGATCAGGTGGTGGGACATGTGCTTGAGATGGCGCCGGATCTGGTGACGACGGCCGGTTTCGGGCATGGCCTCGAGCAGCGAATAGCGAGCGTTCTCGAAACCGCCGACCGGGATGGGCAGTTCGCAGGTCGCCAGGCGTTCGTAACGGGTCCGGGCTTCACGCGGCTCGGCGTTCTTGTGCCGCGCGAGCGGATGGTCGACGCTGCCCTGCTCTTGCGTCCAGCCCCGAACGACCGCGAGGTAGCGCTTGTCGACGCGGCGGCCCATGAAGGCCTGCCCGAGTTCCCTGGCGGTTTCGGGATCGAGGGCGAACAGCAGCACGCCGGAAGTGGCCCGATCGAGGCGGTGCACGGGCCACACGCGCTGTCCGATCTGGTCGCGCAGGTTCTGCATCACGAATTCACGATCGGTGCCGATGCTGCTGCGGTGAACCATGATGCCGGTCGGCTTGTTGACCGCGCACAGCCATTCGTCGCGCAGCAGGACCTCGAAGGACACGGACCGATCCGGCGCTCAGCAGTGACGCTCGGCGGCTTCAGCCAGCCGCTCGAGGCTGTCGAGAAAGCGACGCCGTTCCTCGGGCTCGAGCGCTTCGAGCAGGTCGCGCTCGAAGGCCAGCGCGGCGGGCACGATGGCGTCGTGGATCGACTCGCCCTCCTCGCTGAGGTAGAGCCGTTTGGCCCGGCGATCAGGATGATTCTCGCGGCGTTCGAGCCGACCCGCGTCGAGCAGCCTCGAGACCGCCCGGCTGACGGCCACCTTGTCCATCGCCGCGCGCTCGGCGACCTCGGTGGCGGTGACCCCGGGATAGCGTCCGACGATGGCGATGACCCGCCACTCGGTCACGCTCAGGTCGAAGCGCGACTGGTAGGTGCGGGCGATGCCGTTGCTTATCCGGTTGGAAAGCACGGACAGGCGGTAGGGAAGGAAATCCTCGAGGTCGAGCATGGTCGAAGAGGTACGGTCCGGCTTGAAAACAGTTACAAATGTAACTAATATCACGGGTCCGAGGCAAGAGCATTCATTGCCCGCTCATTCAATCATTCGCCTTTCGTCGAAACGCACAGTTGCAAGGAGACCGAATCATGACGCAGTCCCGCCCCAATCCGCTCGGCGTCGAGCAGTTCGAATTCATCGAGTTCGCCGCGCCCGAACCGGCGTTGCTGCACGATCTTTTCCAGCAGCTCGGTTTCACGGCCGTCGCGCGGCACAAGGAACAGCCGGTCACCCTGTATCGCCAGGGCGGCATCAACTTCCTGGTCAACGAGAGCAGCGACTCGTTCGCCAGCGACTTCGCCGCCGCGCACGGCCCGTGCTGCACCGGGTTCGCGATGCGCGTGACCGATCCGAAGGCCGCCCACGAGGCCGTCCGCGCCAAGGGCGCCAAGGACATCGAGAACAAGCCCGACACCCTGCCGATCGACGTGCCCTGCATCGAGGGCATTGGCGGTTCCGTGCTGTATCTCACCAGCGGCGAGGAAGACGTCGACCGCCACTTCGACTTCGACCCGTCCGTCGACCGCCATCCCGAAGGCGTGAGCATGAACTTCATCGACCACCTCACCCACAACGTCTACAACGGCAACATGGGTCAGTGGGCGTCCTTCTACGAGGACCTGTTCGGCTTCTTCGAAGTCAAGTACTTCGACATCAAGGGCAAGGCCACCGGCCTGAAGTCCAAGGCCATGACCTCGCCCACGACCAAGATCGCCATCCCGATCAACGAGTCCGAAGACCCCAAGAGCCAGATCAACGAATACCTGGACGAGTACAAAGGTGAAGGCGTCCAGCACATCGCGCTCTACACCGACCGCATCTATGAAACGGTCGAGGCGCTGCGCGAGAAGGGCGTCGAGTTCCTCGACACGCCCGACACCTATTACGACGTCATCGACGAGCGCATTCCGAACCACGGCGAGGACGTCGAGCGCATGCGCAAGAACAAAATCCTGATCGACGCCGACCCGAACGACTCGAACAAGCAGTTGCTGCAGATCTTCACCAAGACCAATATCGGTCCGATCTTCTTCGAGATCATTCAGCGCAAGGGCAACGAAGGGTTCGGCGAGGGCAACTTCACCGCCCTGTTCGAAGCCATCGAGCGCGACCAGGAAAAGCGCGGCGTACTTTAAGAGAAGGTTTCAGGGTTCAGGGTTCAGGTTTCAGGAGCGGGTCAGCGCCGCTCCTGGAGCCTGACCCGAACCTGAAGTCTTCGAAGCGGATGCATCCAAGACAGCCAATTCGGAGGCAGTCATGAAGAAGTGGATTTCTCATTCCAAGGTGGAAGGCAAGGCCAGCCGGCAGGCGCACACCAACCTGCCCGAAGGCACGTTTGAGCGCGAGATGGGCAAGGAAGGCTTTTTCGGCCCGGCCACGCACTTCTACCACCAGCACATGCCCACGGGCTGGACCGACTTCGAGGGCCCGCTGCAGCCGCGCGCCTTCGACACCACCAAACTCGACGACAACGTGGGATCGCCCTGGCAGGCCGCCGAGCTGCTCAGCAACGCCCACTGCAAGTTCCGCTGCTGGCATTCGGACGGCAAGATGGATCACCTGGTGCGCAACGGCGACGGCGATGAACTGCTGTTCATCCACGACGGCGCCGGCGAACTGTACTGCGACTTCGGGCACATGTCCTTCCGCGACGGCGATTACATCATGCTGCCGCGCGGCACCATGTGGCGCATCGAGTCCGACGGCCCCGTCGAGATGCTGCTCATCGAGGCGACCAACTCCAGCTACATGCTGCCCGAAAAGGGCCTGGTCGGTCCGCACGCCATCTTCGATCCGGCCATGCTCGACACCCCGGAAATCGACGACGCCTTCCGCGCCCAGCAGGGCGAGGACGAGTGGAAGGTGCTGGTCAAGCGACGTCACCAGATCTCGACCATCACCTACCCGTTCAACCCGCTCGACGCCGTCGGCTGGAAGGGCGACCTGATGCCGGTGCGCATCAACTGGCGCGACATCCGCCCGCTGATGAGCCACCGCTATCACCTGCCGCCGTCGGCACACACCACGTTCGTGGCGCATCGCTTCGTCATCTGCACCTTCACGCCGCGCCCGTTCGAGTCGAGCGAGGACGCGCTCAAGGTGCCGTTCTTCCACAACAACGACGACTACGACGAAGTGCTGTTCTACCACGCCGGCAACTTCTTCTCGCGCGACAACATCCACCCGGGCATGATGACGCACCACCCCTGCGGCTTCACCCACGGACCGCATCCGAAGGCGATGAACAACGCCTTCACGCCCAAGACGGACAAGACCGAGGAAGTCGCCGTCATGCTCGATACGCGCGACGCCCTCGACGTCACCGAAGCAGCCGAGAAAATCGAGTGGACCGGCTACGTGGATAGTTGGAAGCCGAAGAACTGACGACGTTCTTAGGTTTCAGGTTTCAGGGTTCAGGTTTCAGGGGCGTTTGGCGATGCCTTTGGATCGTTGCCGGAAAGCATGATGTCGTGCTGACATCTGCGTCCTAGGGAAGGCATTCCGGAACCACTTTTTCGTTTTTCCTGAAACCTGAAACCTGAATCCTGAAACCTTGAATACAATCTAGCGCCAATGCGCTTACGGACCCCAAGAAACTCATTCGAAGCGGATCAATCATGAAACTAGCAACGTTAAAAGAAGGCGGCAGAGACGGTACGCTGATCGTCGTCAATCGAGACCTCACCCGGGGAGTTCACGCAACGGATATCGCCCCGACGCTCCAGGCTGCGCTCGACGACTGGGACGCGGCTGCCCCGCGCCTGGCCAGCCTCTATGAAGACCTCATGAACGGCACGGCCGAGGGCAGCTTCGATCTGGACATCGATCGGCTCGCCGCCCCGCTGCCGCGCTGCTTCCAGTTCGTCGACGGATCGGCCTACCTGCCGCACGTCGAGCGCGTGCGCAAGGCGCGCGGCGCCGAGGTACCGGAGAGCTTCTTCACCGACCCGCTGATGTATCAGGCCGTATCCGACGGTTTCCTGGCGCCGCACGACCCCATCACCATGGCCTCGACCGAATGGGGTATCGACTTCGAATCCGAGATCGGCGTTTTCACCGACGACGTGCCGATGGGCGCTACGCCCGAGGAGTGCGTCGAGCACATCCAGCTGGTGACCATCCTCAATGACGTCTCGCTGCGCAACCTGATCCCTGGCGAACTGGCCAAGGGCTTCGGCTTCCTCCAGTCCAAGCCCCGCTCGGCGCTGGCGCCGGTGGTGGTCACTCCCGACGAACTGGGTGACGCCTGGCAGGACACCAAGCTCAATCTGCCGCTGCTGACCCATCTCAACGGTGAACTCTTCGGCGAACCGGAAGCCGGCGAGGACATGCAGTTCAGCTTCGCCGAACTGGTCGCCCATGCGGCCAAGAGCCGCCCGCTGGCGGCCGGCTCACTGGTGGGCTCGGGCACGATCGCCAACCAGGACACCAGCCGCGGCGCCTCCTGCCTGGCCGAGAAGCGCATGCTGGAGATCATCGCCGACGGCAAGCCGAGCACGCCGTTCATGGACTTCGGCGACGTGGTGCGCATCGAGATGAAAACCCGCGACGGCGAGTCCATTTTCGGTGCCATCGAGCAGAAAGTGGTTCAGTACGAGCGATGATCCTTTATTCCTACTGGCGCTCCTCGG
>JAASTB010000179.1 GCA_021767625.1 Wenzhouxiangella sp. | reverse complement strand
TGGCGCTGGCGCGAGGCGATCAGCGAATCGATCAGCCCGAAGACGCCCTACAAGAACGACCTGTCGGTGCGCGTCTCGCGCGTACCCGAATTCCTCGAAGCGCTCGACCGGCTGGTTGCCGAGTACTATCCCGAATTCGAGGTCGTCTGGTTCGGCCACATCGGCGACGGCAACCTGCACATGAACGTGCTCCGGCCCGAGGACTGGTCGATCGGGGACTTCCACGCCGCCGGCAAGGCGCTGAGCCCGCGCGTGTTCGAACTGGTCCGGCAATTCGAGGGCAGCGTCTCGGCCGAACACGGCGTGGGCCTGCTCAAGCGCGAAGACCTGCACTACACCCGCTCGAAGACAGAGATCGAACTGATGCGCCAGATCAAGGCCGCCTTCGACCCCGACGGCATCTTCAATCCCGGGAAGGTTTTCTGAAAGTCAAAACCTTGTAACCACGGAAGACACGGAAGGAAAAGATTTTCTTACCTGTTTTCCCGTGCTTTCCGTGTCTTCCGTGGTTCCAGGGTTTTACGCTTTTGACCTTTAAGCCGCCTGACGTTCCTCCGGCGCCAGGCGTTCGAGCAGTTCCTCGGCCAGGTGGAAGCGGTCTGCGATCTCCTCGAATTCGCCCTTGATGCGCAACTTGTCGTTGGCGGGCAGTTCGAAGGTGTGGGATTCCTTCTGGATCATCTTGAGCAGCTCGCCCATGTTGATGTCGGGCTTGGCCTGGAATTCCACGCGGCCGCCGGCCGGGCCGACCTCGAGGCGCTTCATGCCCAGCTTCTTCGCGCGCAGTCTCAGTTCTGCCGTGGTGAAGAGGTTCTTGACCTCCTGCGGGAGCAGGCCGAAGCGGTCGATCATCTCGACCTGCAGGTCGTTGAGCTTTTTCTCCGTGTCGGCCTGGCTGATGCGCTTGTAGAGCACCAGGCGCTGGTGCACGTCGGGCAGGTAGCCTTCCGGGATCATGGCGGTGATGTGCAGGTCGACCTCGCTGGTGATCGACATCGGCTCGTCGAGGTCGGGCTCCTCGCCGTTCTTGAGCGCCTCGACGGCGCGGTTGAGCAGGTCGGAGTAGAGCGCGAAGCCGATCGCCTCGATCTGACCGGACTGGTCTTCGCCGAGCAGTTCGCCGGCGCCGCGGATCTCGAGGTCGTGGCTGGCCAGGGTGAAGCCCGCACCCAGTTCTTCCAGGGTCTGGATGGCCTCGAGGCGTTTCTTGGCGTCGCGCGTCATGGTCTTCCACGGCGGGGTGATCAGGTAGGCGTAGGCCAGGTGGTGCGAGCGGCCGACCCGGCCCCGGAGCTGGTGCAGCTGGGCCAGGCCGAACTTGTCGGCGCGGTTGATGATGATGGTGTTGGCCGTGGGCACGTCGATGCCGTTTTCGATGATGGTCGAGCACACCAGCAGGTTGATGCGGCGCGAGTAGAAGTCGCGCATGGTCCTTTCCATCTCGCCCGGCGGCATCTGGCCGTGCGCCATGCCGATGCGCGCGTTCGGGAACATCTCCTCGAGCTCGGCCACCTGGCGCGCCATGGTGCGGACCTCGTTGTGCAGGAAATACACCTGGCCGCCGCGCTGGAACTCGCGCGAGACCGCGTCGCGGATCGCCGCCGAATCCCATTCGGACACGAAGGTGCGCACCGCCAGTCGCTTGGCCGGCGGCGTGGCGATGATCGACAGCTCGCGCAAGCCCGCCATGGACATGTTGAGCGTGCGCGGGATCGGCGTGGCGGTCAGCGTGAGCAGATCAACCTCCGCTCGCAGGGCCTTGAGCCGCTCTTTCTGGCGAACGCCGAAGCGCTGCTCCTCGTCGATGATGACCAGGCCCAGTTCCTTGAACTTGATGTCCTTTTGCAGCAGCCGGTGAGTGCCGATGACGATGTCGACCGTGCCGTCCTTCAGGCCGTCCAGGGTTTTGCCGGCGGCTGCGCCGGTGCGCGAGAGCAGGCGGACGTTGACCGGCCAGTCGGCGAAGCGGTCGGCGAAGTTGCGGTAGTGCTGCTCGGCCAGCAGGGTGGTCGGGGCGAGCATGGCGACCTGGCGGCCCGAATTGGCCACCACGAAGGCCGCGCGCAGGGCGACTTCGGTCTTGCCGAAGCCGACGTCGCCGCAGACGACGCGGTCCATCGGCTCGGACGAGGCCAGGTCGGCAAGCACCGCGTCGATGGCGTCCTGCTGGTCGTCGGTTTCCTCGTATTCGAAGCCGGCGGCGAAGCGCGCGTAGAGGCCGCGGTCGAGCTCGTGGCTCTGACCTTGCCGGGCCGCACGGCGGGCCTGCAGGTTGAGCAGTTCAGCGGCCGCGTCGCGTACCTTTTCGGCCGCCTTGCGCCGGGTGCGCGCCCAGCGGTCGGAGCTGAGCTTGTGCAGGTCGATGCTGTCGGGGTCGGCGCCGGTGTAGCGGCTGACCAGGTGCAGGTCGGTGACCGGTACGTAGAGTTTGTCGCCGCCGGCGTATTCCAGGCAGAGATACTCGGCCGTGGTATCCCCCGCGTCGAGCACTTCGAGTCCGAGGTAGCGGCCGATGCCGTGCTCCAGATGCACCACAAGGGCGCCGGGCTGGAGGTCGGCCAGGCTCTTGATCATCGACTCCGGATCCTGCCCCGTGCGCCGCTCGCGCCGGACGGTGCGCGTATGACCGGGGAAGAGCTCGCTCTCGGTCAGCACGGTGATGCCGCGATCGCCCAGGCGGCAGCCGCCGGAGACCGGCAAGACCGCAATGACCAGCGGGTCGTCGCCCGAAAGAAAGGCCGACCAGGAATCGAGCAGTTTCGGGCGAAGGCCGCCGGCGCGCAGCGCATCCCGGATCAATTCCCGGCGACCTGCCGTGTCGGCGGCGATCAGGACCCGGTCTGCCATGTCGCGCAACTGCCCGGTGGTCTTTTCCGCCTTGTCGTCGAGATCGAGAGCGGGCGGGGGCGCGACCGTGTCGGCAGCCGGCTTGCGACGCGTGACTTTGACCGCGGCGTCGTCTTCCATCGTGCGCACCAGGTCGCCGGCCGGCACGAACAACTCGTCCGGATCGAGAACGGGCCGTTCGATGTCGCCGCCGCGCTGCTCGCGGCGATGCTCGACCTCGCCCCAGTAGTCGCGGGCGGCGTCCTCGACGCCGGGCAGCAGGAGCAGCCGGTGCGGGCTCGGCAGGTAATCGGTCAGGCTCGAGGTGGTCTCGAAGAACAGCGGCAGGTACTGCTCGAGGCCCTGGCTGTGATGCCCCTCGCCGACTTCCTGGTAGGGCAGGGCGCGCCTGAGATCCACGTCGAAGCGGTTGCGGAAGGCGCGGCGGAAGGCCTGGCGGCTGTCCTCGTCGAAGGGGTACTCGCGCGCCGGCAGCATGTCGATGCGTTCCAGCTTGCCGGTGGAACGCTGGCTCTCGGCGTCGAATGTGCGAATCGACTCGATTTCGTCGTCAAAGAGTTCGAGGCGATAGGGTTCGGGGCGGCCCATGGGCCACAGGTCCATCACCGCGCCGCGAATGGCGAATTGGCCGGGTTGCCAGACCTGCTCGGTCACCTGGTAGCCGGCGGCGTGCAGGCGGGCTCGGAAGGACTCGCTGTCGATGCGCTCGCCCACGGCCAGGTTGAGGCTCTGGCCCTGCACCCAGGCGACCGGCGGCAGGCGCTGCATCAGCGCGGTGATCGGCGCGATGACCACGCCGGAGTCCATCCCCGGCAAGCGCGAGAGCAGGTCCAAGCGCCGCGAAATCAGGTCCGGGTGGGGCGAGTAGAGATCGTAGGGCAGGATCTCCCAGTCCGGGAACAGCTCCGCGTCGACCGTGCCGAGCTGGTTGATGTCGTCGCGCAGGTGCCTGGCGGCGTAGCCGTCGGGCACGGCCACCAGCACCGGGCCGCCCTTGCGGCCGGCGTAGGCCGAGATGGCGAGCGCCAGCGGCAGGCCCTCGAGCAGGGGCCAGTCGACGCGGCCCTTGCCGTCGCGGGGCGGATTGAATACGGAGAAGCGCTCGGACATGACTCGGTGGGGTCTGTGAAACCGCGCATTTTACCAAGCGCGGACGGGACGGCCGGGTGAAGTGTGATTGGGGTGCCCGGGAATCGCGGAGATTTTTCGATATTGACGCTTGTCGATTTTGGCAACTTCGGGTAGACTTGCCGGCTTAGTTCGGAAGGGCGATTAGCTCAGTTGGTTAGAGCGCTGTCTTGACATGGCAGAGGTCGCTGGTTCAAATCCAGCATCGCCCACCACCGAATGCACCCCAGCCCTCCCTGAATACGCCGCTTTCGGTGCCGTTCGGTGCTCGGAATCCTCATGTACCATCAAGGTACACTCCGGTTCCTGCGCTCCGCGCGTCACCGAAATCGACGCATTCAGAAAGCGCTGGGGAGCATTCGGTTCAGTAGCAAGTTAAGGGGCCGGCTTCGGTGCTCGGAATCCTCATGTACATTTGAGTACATTCCGGTTCCTGCGCTACGGGCGTCACTGAAATCGACGCACTCGAGAAGCGCTGGGAAGCATTCGGTTCGATAGTGGGATCTGAGGCGGATTCGGGGTGCCGCTTTCGGTGCCGTTCAGCGTAGGCAGAGGAGCCTTGGCGGTTTTCCGAAGGAAAGGAGCCAAGGCGGAGCGCCGTTAAACGCGTGCTCGGAATCCTCATGTACATTTGAGTACACGCGCGACGGCTGCAAACGGGCGCTGCTTGCGCTTTGGGCAAGGCGCACCCGTTTTCCGCCTGCGCTGCGGTTCCTGCGCTCCGCGCGTCACCGAAATCGACGCACCCAGAAAGCGCTGGAACAAATTCGAACCCCGGGGATTTCTTCGAACCTCTCCTTAGCAGGCGGCTCTGCGCGAAAAGGTCCGTAGGATGCGTGCAGCGTCAGCGGAACGCATCGGCTCCCTTGCGATGCTGGCTGGGGCGTTCCGTCCCGTTGGTCCCAGACATCCCACAGACGCTGAGAAATTGGCTCCTCAGGGCCGGGCCGCTGCGGGTTGGCCCGTTGAGGGCCTCGCCACCGCGTCGAACTGAAGCAGGTCATCCCCAATCGGGCCGGGATCGAAGCTTCCCCTAAAAAAGGGCGGCAAAGGCTTCAATTTTCCCGAATTTGCCCCAACTTTTCGGGCTGAGTGACGGTAGAATTCGCAACCATGGTTCAGATTACGCTTCCAGACGGTAGCCGGAAGGATTTCGATCATCCGGTGACGGTACACGAGGTGGCCGAGTCGATCGGTCCGGGCCTGGC
>JAASTB010000178.1 GCA_021767625.1 Wenzhouxiangella sp. | reverse complement strand
CGCGATGCGGATGAAGCCGTAGCCGGTGGCCTCGTGGCAGCCGTTGCACGAGGAGATCACGCCGCGCAGCCTTGACTTGACCGCTTCGGGATCGCCGCCGTCGATGGCTTCTTCGAGCGATTCGAAGGTGGGCGTGAGCAGCGAGCCGGTCAGCCGGCCCACCGGGATATCGTGGTAGTACTCGATCGATTCGGCCAGCTCGATGGTTTCCTCCAGCTCGTGGGCATAGAAGTCGGCCAGGTCGAGATTGCCGGCGTCCACCGACAGGCTGAGCTTGTGCAGAAACAGCTGCAGCTGGCTCATGGTGCCGATCATGTCGGGTTCGTCCTGGGCTACGGCGCCGGCGGCGCCCAGCCCCATGCCGATGCTCAACAGCAGGGCGGGCAGTGCTTTCATGGTTTCGGGTTCCGGTTTAAGCGAAGAATGACAATCATTCACATTTCCGGCCATTATAGACCCTGACCACCGGCACTGACGACGAGGATTGGACTGCGCTACTCTCTTGGCCTGCAGAACCGTCCCGAGGGAACTCCGATGCGCCACCTGATCCTGCTGCTCGCCTGCCTGCTCACGCTGCCCGCCGTCGCCCGCCAGGACGAGGCCCCGCCCGACGACATCGACGAGGCCGTCGCGACCGAGCCGGCCGAAGCGCTCGCCGCCGAACCCGCGGCCGACGAGGGGCCCGAGCCGCCACGCGAGTTCGAGTGGCTGCGCCAGGACGGCTACGACACCCTGGTCTGCCCCTTCCGAAGCCGCATCGACTACGAGCCCGGCGAGATCGAGTGCGGGCTCATCCAGGTGCCGGAGAACCGCGAGGTCGAAGGCAGCCGCACGATCGAACTGCACTTCGTGCGCATCGCCGCCCGCGGTGAGGACGAAGACGGTAACGAAGTCGAGGTTCGCGACGACCCGGTGATCTACCTGACCGGCGGGCCGGGCGTGGCCGTGGAGGGCTACGTCGAACGCCTCAAGGACCACAGCGTGGTCAACGGCCGCGACCTCTACATTCTCGAGCAGCGCGGCATCGGCTATTCGGGCGACTTCTGCCCCTTCTTCGCCGACCGCAACCGCGGCGATTTCCAGGCCGACAACTACGTCGACAGCCAGCGCGCCATGTTCGAGCAGGCCCGCGTGTGCATCGAGGGAGCGAAGGCGCGCGGCGTGGACGTGACCGGTTATCACACCTTCGAGAACGCGCGCGACGTCAAGGCGCTGCGCATGGCGCTGGGGCTGGACGACTGGAACGTCTGGGGCATCTCTTACGGTTCGGTGCTCGGCCAGGCCTACATGAAGGTCGATCCCGAGGGCATCCGGGCGGCGGTCATCGACGCCATCGTGCCGCTGGACCTGCGCGATCTGATGCGCATTCCGCACTGGCACGAGCAGAATCTCGATCGCCTGTTCGCCGCCTGCCAGGAGCAGCCGGACTGCGCCGAGGCCTTCGAGGGGCTCGAGCGCCGCTACCGCGCGGCGATCGCGAACATGACCGAGAACCCGGTCCGCGTCGAAGTGCCCGAGGGTGAACGCTACCCCGACGGCGAAACCTGGTTCTTCGCCGACATCATCGCCGGATTGCCCTTCAGCCTGCTCTACGAACAGTCCAAGCACCCGGCCGTTCCGGCCATCATCGAAGGACTGACGCGCGTGGTCGAGGAAGAGGACGAGACCTTCTTCCGGGCGCTGGCCCTGGCCGACTTCGACGGCGGCCCCGGCGTGAGCATGGGCATGTCCGTGGCCGTGCGCTGCCTGGACGGCTACGTCGACCGCTGGGCCGAATCGGCGCCGGACGACTTCCGCGACTATCCCACCCTGGCGCGCGCCTTCGGGGCGCTCGAGGTGATCGAGGACGCTCCCGCCCTGTGCCGCGAAGTCGGCCTGGCGCCGCGCGATCCCGCCCAGTTCGAACTTGTCGAAACCGACCTGCCCGTGGTGGTGGCCAACGGCGCCTGGGATCCGATCACGCCGGTGCCCCTGGCCGAGGCCATCATGCCCGGCTTCAGCAACGGTCGGCTGGTGGTGTTCCCGCATGCCGGCCACGGCCCCACGCGCTCGCTCGATTGCGCCGGCGGTTTCCTCAACGGCTTCTACGACGATCCCGCCGCCGATCTCGACATGGAATGCGTGGAAGAGGGCGAGGAAGCGGCCGAGTACATCGCCCCGCACTACGCCACGCGCGCGGCCATCGAGGGCGTGGTGCTCAGCGAGGATCACGAGAAACGGTTCAAGGCGCACATGGCCTGGGGCGGGGTCTCCGCAGCGCTGTCGGCGCTCGGCCTGGTGGTCATCCTGCTGGCCTGGCTGGCGCGCCGTCTCAACGGTCGGCGCCTCGAGGCCGCCGGCAGCACGCGCCTGGTCGTCTGGCTGGCGACGATCTCGGCGGCGGTCTACGCCGGCGGACTGGGCGCGGCGGTGCAGGCGACGGTGGAAGTCGCCGAACCGATGATGCTCTTCGGACTGGTGTCCTGGGCGGGCGCGATCGCCTGGTTCGGTCCGCTCACCGGCCTGCTCGGGCTGGCCGGGCTGGTCCAGGCCTGGCGCTACCGCGGCAATATCGCGCCGGCCAGCCGGATCGGGCTGATCCTGGTGGCCCTGGGAACGATCAGCCTGTCGATCTTCGGGCTGGCCTGGGATCTTTGGCCGATCTAAATGAAGGGGTTCGGGGTTCGGGGTTCCGGGTTCGGGCGGCGGCCGCTTGCCGTTGCGGGGCGGCTGCGCCGCGAGAATGCGGCGGTCGGCGTCCGGGCCCCGGCTGATGCGCCTTCGGCAATCCGGAACACCGAACACGGAACACCGAACCCGTCCTTCCCAGACTGGAGCGTTAGACTGGGCCGGCTGAACGAACGAGAGAGGGAACGATGATCGAATCGCCGATGGCGGTGCTGACCGTGCTGGTCGGGGTAGCCGCGCTGTTCTTCTACCTCGAGCAGAGGACGGGCTGGAAGGGATTCAACTTCTTTCCCCCGCTGCTGTTCATCTACGCCACGCCGGTGGTGCTCAACAACGTCGGCTTCATTCCCTCCGACTCCCCCGTCTACGGCGGCCTGGGCGACTATGCCCTGCCCGTGTTCATCGCGCTGATGCTGTTCAACGTCAACGTGCCCTCGGCGGTTCGCATCATGGGCAAGGGCGTGCTGGTCATGCTGCTGGGTACCGTGGGCATCGTGGTCGGCGGCGTGGTGTCCTACGCCATCGTCCACGGCGGCCTCGACCCGGAAGCCTGGAAGGGCTACGGCGCCCTGGCCGGCAGCTGGATCGGCGGGACCGGCAACATGGCCGGCGTGGCCGGCGCGCTGGAAACGCCGCCGGAGATGCTCGGCCTGGCGGTGCTCGCCGACAACCTGGTCTACGTGATCTGGCTGCCCATCCTGCTCGGCTCCAAGGCCTTCGCCGATCGCTTCAACCGCTGGGCCAAGGTGCCCGAAGAGCGGATCGAACGCATGGAGACCGCCGCGGCGCAGGAAGCGCGCGCCGAAGAAGTGCCGCGCATGCAGGACTATCTCTATCTGCTGTTCTGGGCCCTGCTGGTCTCGGCGGCTGCCAAGTTCGTTGCGCCCCTGCTGCCCGAAGTCGGCGAAGTGCTCACCACCTCGACCTGGACGGTGCTTCTGGTGACGACCTTCGCGCTGGCGCTTTCGGCCACGCCGGTGCGCGGCATTCCCGGCGCCCACGCCCTGGCCATGGCGATCATTTACGTGTTCGTGGCGGGCATGGGCGCGCGGGCCTCGCTGGCCGGCTTCGACCAGGCGCCGCTGTTCGTGCTGGGCGCCTACATCTGGATCTTCATCCACGGCGCCTTCTGCCTGTTCGGCGCCTGGCTGTTCCGCGTGGACGTGCATTCGGCCGCTATCGCCTCGGCCGCCAACGTCGGCGGCGCCGCCTCGGCGCCGGTGGTCGCCGCCTATCACCGCGAGGCGCTCGTGCCGGTGGCCATCCTCATGGCCCTGATCGGCTATGCGCTGGGCAACTACCTCGCGATCCTGACCGCGCAGCTGTGCCAGTGGATAGCTGGCTGACGGGCCGCTATTTTCGCTTGTGCAGGGCGCGTAGCCTAAACGAGACGATCGGGGTCAGCACGACGGCGGCGGTGAAGCAGTAGAGGCCGATCCTGGGTTCGATGGTCGCCATGTCGGCCAGGCGGATCAGGCCGATGCACAGGGCCAGGGCGAAGACGTCGACCATGGCCCAGCGCTGGAATTCGATCAGCGCGGCGATCGCGCGCTCGCTGCCGTTGCCGAAGAGCTGCACGAGCGAGAGCACGACCAGCGCCAGCTGGACCAGCATCGGCAGCAGGATCACGAACAGGAAGAAGCCCACCGCCAGCAGCACTTCGCCGTCGGCGACCAGCTTGAATGCACCCGACAGCACCGAGTAGTTCTCCTGCCAGAGCAGCCACTTCTCGACCTTCATCATCGGCAGCACCAGGCCGGCGGCCAGCAGCACCAGGCTGGCGAGCGCCAGCAACGGCAAAAGGAGGGAGCGCTTGCGCGGCCTGGAGAGGTAGCGGTGCTCGGGACCGGCGATGCCGGCGATCAGCATCACTACGATCATCGAAAGCAGAATGGCGGCGGCGAACACGTAGGCGCCGTCGAGCACGGTGGCGTCGGCGATCAGGCCCAGCTTGACCGCGCCGGCGAACAGGATCACGACCAGCACGTCGAGCATCGACCACTTGCCCAACGGCTCGATGATGCGCAGGCTCCGGCGCCGATTCTCGCGCACTGTCGGCGCGAACCACAGCCAGCCCAGCGCGGCCAGCTTCACGCCCGGAAAGACGCAGGAAAACAGCAGGATGATCGACCCGACAAAGACCTTGCCATCGCCGAAATAGCCGGCAATGCCGCCCATGATCGAATACGACGAATCCGAAGCGAGGGTCGATTCGATGCGGACGATGGGCATGAACAGGCCCACCACCAACGTGATCGCCGAGGCGGCGATCAGCAGGGGCACGTCGAAGCGGCGGGGATGCTCTCGAAAGAGCGGGCTTCGCTCGGATCTGGACACTTGCGGGCGGCCTCGAGGCGGGAGAGACGACCCAGCTTAGCCGTCCCGCCCGCTCCCGCCAAGCGCTATCCGGCCGACGGCTCGGCCACCGGCGCCGGGTCCTCGGCCTCCATGCGCAGGTAGGCGTCGAGCTCGCCGCGAATCTCCGGCACGATGTCCTCGGCGTGGGTGATGCGCATGTAGAAGATCGAGAAGTAGATGACCTTCACCGAGTTG
>JAASTB010000177.1 GCA_021767625.1 Wenzhouxiangella sp. | reverse complement strand
TGCGCCAGGGCCTCGGCGCGCAGCGCGCGATCCGGGGCGCTGCTGGCGGCGCGGCGGACGAACTTGCCATCGTCGTAGCGGCGGAACCACTCCAGGCGCTCCTTGAGCAGCTTTTCGTCGGGTCGCTGCATGATCGCCTTGGCCAGGAAGGCGTCTGCAGCTTCGACGATGCTGCGGTCGGTTTCGCGAAGACGGGCGTCGAGCCAGAAGGGTTCGGTGTTGATGCGCTGCAGCGCGGCAAGTCGAACCGCCGCGGATTCGTCATGTTCGGCGATTTGCGCCAACGCTTGGCGCAGCTCGGGATCGTCGCTTTCGGCCACCGCTCGCGCACGGGTTGCCGGATCCTTCTGTTGCCAGGGCTTGCCGAAAAGTCTTGCCTTGATGCTCATGTGTGCTCTTGCCGCTGCTTTCTCGTTTCTATTATAGGGACCGTGCGCGGGTTCAGAGACCGCGTGCCTAGAACAGCTGCTGCACCATCCTGAAGCCGGCCACCCAGGTGCCGATCGCCGAGCCCAGATTGGACAGGAAGAAGACCAGCAGGACGCGGGAGACGCGGTTCTTCCACCAGCCGGAGAGCTTGACGACATCGTCGCGCAGCGTCTCGAAGTCACCCACGCGCGGCTTCCGAAGTCCGGCCTCGACGGCGCCGGTGACCATGCCGGCGCCGATTGTCGGATTGAGCGAGGTCAGCGGCGCGGCGACCAGCGCGGTGCCCACGGTCAGTGGATGACCGCCGGCGATGAGCGCGCCCAGGGCCGAAAGGGTGCCGTTGATCACCACCCAGGTCGTCACCAGGGCCCAGCCCAGCTCGGGGGAGCGCGTGAAGCCGATGATGAAGCCGGTCGCCACCAGGCCGAGTATCAGCCAGGGCAGGTATTTCAGGAATCGCGAACGCGGCGGCATGGTGTTGAGCCGCTCGACCGACTCGGCCGGGTCGACATCGCTTTCCAGGGCCTTGGCGGTGCCCTCGAGGTGCCCGGCACCCAGGACGGCGAGCACTTTGCGCGGCGCGCGGCCCTCGTTTTCCTGGCGCAGGCGCGCGGCCATGAAGCGATCGCGCTCGGCGATGAGCGACTCGAACAGCTCGGGAGCG
The DNA here is from genome assembly GCA_021767625.1 of Wenzhouxiangella sp. Lineage (GTDB taxonomy): Bacteria > Pseudomonadota > Gammaproteobacteria > Xanthomonadales > Wenzhouxiangellaceae > Wenzhouxiangella. The sequence continues at coordinate 4,140 of JAASTB010000177.1, read as the reverse complement.
CTCTCGGAGAACTCGCTGAAGGTCTCGGTGAGCAGGTCGCCCTGCTTGAGGCGCTCGATGTCCTCCTCGCTGACTTCCTGGCGAGAGAACATCGACATGACCAGGCCGTTGAGCATCAGCCAGCGCTTCCACCAGGATAGACGGCGCGAGGCGCGGCGCAGGGTGATGCCGATATCCCGGTCGACCAGCTGCACGGGCACTTCGGCTCGCCGGGCGGCTTCGATGGCCATCTTCATCTCGGCGCCCGGCTCGATACCGAACTGCTCGGCGATGCGGCGCTGGTAGGCGGCCAGGGCAAGCGAGGCCATCATCATGCCGGCCTTGCCCTGGCGAATGACCTGGAAGAGGTCCATGTTGCGCCAGGCATCGCGCTCGGTGAGGGTCTGGTAGCGCGGTGCGCAAAGTTCGATGGCCACGGCGTCGTAATGGCCGCTGTCGATCAGGCGTTCCACGGCCTCGGCGCTGGTGCGCGAGACGTGAGCGGTGCCGAGCAGGGCATAGTCCACGCCGTCGCGTGTGACGTGGCGTACGGGCTCGTCTCCGAAGAGTTCCTGTTGATCGGTGGTCATCGAGTGCAGTCGGGAATAGCAATGGGGCAGTTTAGCTGATTGAATATTATTTTTTGCCCACGGGAACCGCCGTTCGGAGCGATAATCTAAGCTGCGTTGCGTTCAGCGCTGTTGCTTGCGGGTGGCTTGCTCATGTGCGTTGCTGTTTCTTCTCCGGTGGCGATCGAGGCCCAGCCCGACACCACGACCTGCGGGCCGACCTGCCTGCACGCCGTCTATCGGCACTTCGGCGACGACATCGACCTGGCGCGGGTTATCGACGAGATTCACCGCCTCGACCACGGCGGCACGCTCGACGTGTTCCTGGCCAACCACGCCCTGGCGCGCGGTTACCGGGCGGTTATCCACACCTGGAACCTCGAGGTCTTCGACCCGACCTGGTTCGCCGGTCCGAAGGTGGACTTGTCCGAATGCCTGCGGCGACAGGCGGCTTTCAAGCAGCGCGAAAAGCTGTCCATCGCCACCGACGGCTATCTCGAGTACCTCGCGTCGGGCGGTCGAATCCGCTTCGACGATCTCAACCGCGCCTTGCTGCGCCGACTGCTGTCGGACGGCCACCCGGTGCTTACTGGCTTGAGCGCGACCTATCTCTATCGCGGTGCGCGCGAGTGGGGGCCGGAAGATGCCGATGACGATATCCGCGGCGAACCGGTCGGGCACTTCGTGGTGCTGGCGGGCTACCGGCGCGAAACGCGAGAGGTGATCGTGGCCGACCCGACCAGCCCCAATCCGCAGGGCAGCCAGGTCTACAGCGTGCACATCGATCGCGTCATCGGCGGGATCCTGCTGGGCGCTTTGACCTACGATGCCAACCTCCTGGTGATCCGGCCATGCAACAGCTGATCGTCGTCAGTCGGGCCGAAGACTGGCCGCTGGAGATCGAGGGCGTCGAGCGCGTCCTGGCGCGAGACTACCTCACCGATCCGGACTGGTCCGAGCGCCGTTCGACGCGCGTCTACAACCTGTGCCGCAGCTACGGCTACCAGTCCAACGGCTATTACGTTTCGTTGTTGGCCGCCGCGCGCGGGCACAAGCCCCTGCCGTCGGTGGCTACGCTCCAGGACTTCAGGGCGCCCAACATCGTGCGCATGACCGGCGCGGAACTGGCGCGCCTGATCGAGACCGGTCTCAAGCCGCTGCAGTCCGACGAGTTCACGCTGTCGATCTACTTCGGCCGCAACCTGGCGCGGCGCTACGACCGGCTCTCCCGGGCGCTGTTCAACCTGTTTCCGGCACCCCTGCTGCGCGCCCGTTTTCAGCGCATGGCGGAGGGGTGGGCGCTCAAGCGCATTGCCCCGATTTCGTTCAGCGACATCCCGGATACGCATCTCGAATTCGTCCGGGAAGCCGCCGGGCGGTATTTTTCCGGCAAGCGACCGCGGGCGGGCCGTTCCCGGGTTTCACGTTTCGACCTGGCGATGCTCGTCAATGGCGAAGAGGCGCACCCGCCCTCGGACGAAAAGGCGCTTGCGCGTTTCGAGCGGGCCGGGGAGGCGGTCGGTTTCCACGTCGAGCGAGTGGGTCCAGACGAGATCGGACGCCTGGCCGAATTCGATGCGCTGTTCATCCGCGAAACCACGGCGGTCAACCACCACACCTATCGTTTCGCGCGCAAGGCCGCGGCCGAGGGCCTGGTGGTGATCGACGATCCGGACTCGATCCTCAAGTGCACCAACAAGGTCTACCTGGCCGAGCTGCTGCAGCGTCACGGAATCGCTGCCCCGCGAACGCTTCTGGTGCACCGCGACAATGCCGTCGAGATCGAGTCGCGCCTGGGGCTGCCCGTGGTGCTCAAGCAGCCCGACAGCGCCTTTTCCCTGGGTGTGGTGAAGATCGAAGACCGCGAGACGCTCGATCGTACGGTGCGGCAGATGCTGCGCCACAGCGAATTGATCGTCGCCCAGGAGTACCTGCCCACGGCATTCGACTGGCGCGTGGGCGTGATCGACGGGCGTGCGCTGTACGTGTGCCGCTATCACATGGCACGGGGTCACTGGCAGATCATCAACCACGACAAGGGCGGCGGTGACGAGGGTATGGCCGACACCCTTTCGGTGGGGGAGGCGCCCGAGGCGGTGGTTCACACGGCGGTCAAGGCCGCCGGCCTGATCGGCAACGGCCTCTACGGCGTGGATCTCAAGGAAGTCGACGGCCGCGTTCTGGTCATCGAGATCAACGACAACCCTTCCATCGACGCCGGCTGCGAAGACGCGGTCCTCAAGGACGCGCTCTATCGCGACATCATGGGCGTCATGTTCAAACGCGTCACCGAGCGCAAGCTCGGCCGTTCCAACTCGCAGTAGCCGTCATGCCGACCATCGAACCCGTCACGCCGCAGCCCCACCTGCACGCCTTTGCCGGCTTCGGCATCGAGCTGGAATACATGATCGTCGATCGGCAGACCCTGTCTGTCGCCCCGATGGCCGACCGCCTGCTTGCCCTGCAGGCCGGCGAGATCGTCAACGAGGTCGTCAAGGACAAGCTCGCCTGGTCGAACGAGCTGGTGCTGCACGTCGTGGAGTTGAAGACCAACGGTCCGGCGGATTCGCTGCGCGAACTCGACGGCGCCTTTGCCGACGACGTGCGCGAGATCAATGCACAGCTCTCGCCGATGGGCGCGATGCTGCTGCCCACGGCCATGCATCCGTTCTTCGATCCGGCCGCGGAAACACGCCTCTGGCCCCACGGCCAGAACGAAATCTACGCCGCCTACGACCGGATCTTCACCTGCCGGGGCCACGGGTGGTCGAACCTGCAGTCGATGCATATCAACCTGCCGTTCTTCGACGACGAGGAATTCCGGCGCCTGCACGCCGCCATCCGGCTCGTCCTGCCGCTCATTCCGGCGCTGTCGGCCGCTTCCCCGCTGGTCGAGGGTGCCTGGTCCGGGTGGATGGACTCGCGCCTGAAGTTCTATCGCGACAACCAGCGCCGGATTCCCGAAATCGCCGGCCTGGTGGTACCCGAGGCGGTCGCCTCGATTCGCGACTACTCGGAGCGCATTCTCCAGCCCATCTATCGGGCGATCGGCCCGCACGACCCCGACGGCATCCTGGCCGACGACTGGCTCAATTCGCGCGGGGCCATTGCCCGCTTCGAGCGGCAGACCATCGAGATTCGCATCATCGACATCCAGGAGTGTCCCGCGGCCGACCTGGCGATCGCCGAGGCGGTACTGGCCCTGGTCCGCAAGCTCTACGTCTCCGACGAAGCCCTGGAAGCCGGGCAGGCGCTGTCGACCGAAGCCTTGTCGAGGCAGTTGTTTGCGGCCGCGCGCGAGGGCAGTCGGGTGGCCTTCGATTATGAGGAATGGCGGTCGCTGCTGACACCCAAGGCCGTTGCAGACGGACGCGCCCTGTGGCTCGAGTTGCTTGCCGACCTGGACGTCTCCGCGCCCGCTGCCGCGACCCTGTCGGCCATGATGGAAAGACGGACTCTCGCCGAGACTCTGCACGAGCGCCTGGGCGAGCAGCCCGAGCGAGCGGCGGTCGTCGACTGCTACCGGGAGCTGGCCGAATGCCTGGATCGAAACCGCCTGTTGGGGTCCTGATCACCTGCGAGCACGCCTCGC
>JAASTB010000176.1 GCA_021767625.1 Wenzhouxiangella sp. | reverse complement strand
TCGGGCGCCTACAACCGCTCGCTCACACCCTTCGGTTTCCAGGGCGAGGAGCGCGATTTCTGGGAGGCGCAGGACGTCTACGCGACCGTCTCGCCCTTCTTCCACGCCGAGAAGATCGACGAGCCGATGTTGATGATCCACGGCATGGAAGACAACAACTCCGGCACCTACCCGATGCAGTCCGAGCGCATGTTCGACGCGCTCAAGGGCCTGGGCGCCCAGGCCCGCCTGGTGATGCTGCCCCACGAGTCCCACGGCTACCGTGCCCGCGCCTCGCTGCTGCACATGCTCTGGGAACAGCAGGCGTGGCTGGAGGCCTACCTGGGTTCGGCGGGCGACTGATGAGTCGTTTGTCTCAAACCGCCTAAACGAGAAGAACGCCAAAGAAAGGGCAAAAGACGAAGGAACCACCGAAGACACCGAAAGCACCGAAAATTCTTTTTCTTTTCTTCGGTGTCTTCGGTGAATTCGGTGGTTCCTTCTTTACTCTGCGGCTCTGCCCCTTTGCGTCTCTGCGTGGAACAAAAGCTACTCCCCCACAGCCCGAAACCGCTAAGATGGCCAACATGAAAACCAAGCTGATCAAGCCGATGGTGGCCGTCATGGCGATGCTGGCGGTGTCCGGTTGCGATGCCGGCGGGCCCTGGGTGGAAGTCGAGGGGCAGCGCTTCAGCGTGGAGATTGCCGACGACGACGCCACGCGGGCGCAGGGTTTGATGTTCCGCGACGAGATGGCCGACGATCACGGCATGCTGTTCATCTTTCCCGACCAGCGCATGCGCTCGTTCTGGATGAAGAACACGCGCATCCCGCTCGACATCATCTACATCGACCGCGATTTCGAGGTCGTCAGCATCAGCGCCGACACGCCGCCGTGCCGGTCGCGCAACCGGCGCTGCCCGAGCTACCCCAGCGAGGGTCCGGCGCAGTATGTCCTGGAAATCAACGGCGGCCTGGCGGCGGAGTACGGCATCGAGCCGGGCGACCGCATCCAGGTCGAAAACATCGCCGCACTCGAAAACGATTCCTGAGGAGCGGCGACATGTGGATCTTCCGAAAACTCTTCGGCCCCATCCAGCGCTTTCTCGAGCGCCGGCGCTTTCCGACCCTGTTCCTGATCCTGGCCGCGCTGTTCGGCGCCAACCTGTTCATCCCCGACGCCATCCCCCTGATCGACGAGCTGATCATGCTGGTCGCCACCGTCATCGTCGGCGCCTTCCGCGAGCGGCGGAAGGGGCGGTCCGAGGATTCGGAGGCGGCGCCCAAAAGTCAAAATCGGGGAACCACGGAAGACACGGAAAAGCACGGGAAGTCATGAACCTCCCCGCCGCCACCCAGCAGCCGATCATCCTGCTGCAGCTTTCAGACAGCCACTTGTCGGAGGATCCGCAGGCGCGCTATCGCGGGCAGCCGGCCGACACCAACCTGGCTACGCTTCGTCCCGCCATTCAGGACCTCAAGCCCGATCTGATCGTGCTCTCCGGCGACGTGTCCGAGGACGCCTCGCCGGCCTCGTACTGGCGGATGGGCGGTTTCGTGCGCGACCTGGCGCCGAAGATCGCCTGGATTCCGGGCAACCACGACGAGCGCGAGGTGATGGCCGGAGTCTTCGACGAACTGGGCTTCGACGCCGGACCCGTCGTCGAGGCCGGCGGCTGGCAGGTGCTGCTGCTGGATTCGGCTTGGACCGACCGGCCCGACGGGGAAATGAACGACGAGCGCCTGGCGCCGATCGACCGCCTCGACGGCAGCGCCCCCGCGCTGGTCTTCGTGCATCACCAGCCGCTGCTGGTCGGCTCGCCCTGGATCGACAAGTATCCGCTGGTCGAACCGCATCGCCTGTGGGACCGCCTGGCGGGCAAGCCGGTCAAGGCGTTGGCCTTCGGCCACGTCCACCAGGTGTTCGAGGGAGAGCACGACGGCATCGCCTGCCTGTCGGCCCCGTCGACGGCGGCCAACGGCGTGCGCGAAGCGCCGCGCTTCACGCCGAGCGAGCAGGGCCCTGCGGCGCGCTGGTTTCGGCTGTGGCCGAACGGTCGTTGGGAATCGGGTCTGCTGGATGCGAGCGGTAGTTAGTTACATCTCGACCATTTCGAAGTCTTCCTTCCCCGCCCCGCAATCGGGGCAGAGCCAGTCCTCGGGCACGTCTTCCCAGCGCGTGCCCGGCGGGATGCCGTCGTCGGGCCAGCCCTTTTCCTCGTCGTAGATGAAGCCGCAGACGATGCACATCCAGGTCTTGAAGGGTTGCTCTTCGCTCACGCGTTAAAATCCGTGTGTGGACAACAGCCCCGCATTCTAAATGATCGGCCCGCCGGCGGGAGCGAAGACGCCCGCCGGGGCCGAAGCGGCGATGCCTTAAACTGTCCGCCCGAATCCATCTTCCAATTCCGCCCGTTCCAGGAGTAGTTCGAGACGCCATGACCGCCAGCCACGACCTCTTCGACCGCGCCCGCGCCCGCATTCCCGGCGGGGTCAACTCGCCCGTTCGCGCCTTTTCTTCCGTGGGCGGCGAGCCGATCTTCTTCGAGCACGCCGAAGGCGCCTACATGTTCGACGTCGACGGCAAGCGCTACATCGACTACGTGGGCTCCTGGGGCCCGATGATCTGCGGCCACGCCCACCCGAAGATCATCGAGGCCGTGCAGCAGGCCGCGGCCAAGGGCCTGAGCTTCGGCGCGCCGGCGCCGGGCGAGGTGACCATGGCCGAGCTGCTGTGCGAGATGATTCCCTCCCTGGAGCGAGTCCGCATGGTCAACTCCGGCACGGAGGCCACGATGTCGGCCCTGCGCGTGGCGCGCGCGGCCACCGGCAAGGATCGCTTCATCAAGTTCGAGGGCAACTACCACGGCCACGGCGACAGCTTCCTGGTCAAGGCCGGGTCCGGCGCCCAGACCCTGGGCGTGCCGACCTCGCCGGGCGTGCCCGCCGCACTGGCCGAACTCACGCTGAACGCCCGCTACAACGACCTCGACAGCGTGCGCCAGCTATTCGACGCCTACCCCGACGAGATCGGCTGCGTGTTCGTCGAGCCGGTGGCCGGCAACATGAACTGCATTCCGCCGCAGCCCGGCTTCCTCGAGGGCCTGCGCCAGATCTGCGACGAGAAGGGCGCGGTACTGGTCTTCGACGAGGTGATGACCGGTTTCCGCGTCGGCCCGACCGGCGCGCAGGGGCGTTATGGCGTGGTGCCCGACCTGACCACCTTCGGCAAGGTCATCGGCGCGGGCATGCCCGTGGGCGCCTTCGGCGGCAAGCACGAGATCATGAAGCTCGTCGCCCCGGAAGGCCCGGTCTACCAGGCCGGCACGCTGTCGGGCAATCCCGTCGCCATGGCCGCGGGTATCGCCAACCTGGAGCTGCTGCGCGAAGACGGCTTCTACGACAGGCTCGAAGCGCGCACCAAGCAGCTCGCCGAAGGCCTCAAGCAGGCCGCCGACAACGCCGGCGTGCCCATGGCCACCGTGGCCGTGGGCGGCATGTTCGGCTACTTCTTCACCGAGGCCGGGCAGGTGACCAACTTCGAGCAGGCCGCCGCCTGCAATATCGAGCACTTCAAGACCTTCTTCACCGAAATGCTGAAAGCCGGCGTCTACCTGGCCCCCTCGGCCTTCGAGGCCGGCTTCGTCTCGATCGAGCACAGCGAGGCCGACATCACCGAAACCGTGGGCGCGGCCAGCGAAGTGCTAAAAAAGATCGCTAACGGCTGAACGATGTCGTATATCGACGAGCTGATCGAAAACTGCCGCAAAGCCAAGGCCGCGAGTCCTCTGCGTGAATTTGTCGTCGAGCACTACGACCAGCTTGGGGGCGAACGGGCGGGGATCTACGTCATCGAGGAAGTCGGCGGCGATCCCGAAAAGACATTCCGGGCCATGTCGGACTACAAGCGAGGTACGCAGAGTCGTGCCTGTCCAAAACTCAATCATCCTTCGCCCGTGCTCTACGTCGGTTCCTCGACTACGGGCCTGAAGAGTCGAATCAAGCAGCACGTCGGAGACGGTCCGGCTGGCACCTACGCACTTCACTTGAAGCACTGGTTCGACGGCAAGTACAGAATTATCGTAAGAATTTACGATGAGCCTGCCGAAGTGCTGCAAATCATCGAGGATGCCCTGTCCCACGACAGAGAGCCGGCCTTCGGCAAGAGAGGTGGTAACAACAAGGGATAAGGCTGTGTTTCGGCAGCCGGCCGTCGGGGGCCGTCCCCAAGCAGAACGGAGAAGTCACATAATGACTGAGAAACTGGTGATCACCCTGAGTGAAGAAGCGACCGCGGAGTACTTGCGCAAAGTCAGTGAGCAAACCGAGGCTGAGGTCGAGGCTGCGGTGGAACCGTCGGGTGCCCAGTTGAACATCCAGATCGCACCCGGGGCTGCGGGCGCCAGTTCGGTCTGGCTGGGAGATATCGAGATCGGTGAAGCCTCCGTTTCCTTTCAGTAGGGATGGGTCCGCCGCGGCCGGCGCCGTCGCGGAACTCCGATCCCGATCGATCGGGCGACACCAATTCCGGGGCGTTTGACGCGCCGCCCCGCGCCTTGCAGTACCCTTAAGCGTTGGAATTGGACGCCGATTCCGCGACCGCGCGGGAGGCGCGGTCGATCAAACAGGAATTTCCAGGAGCGCATGCAATGAAAGTAGGTGCACCCAAAGAGACCGCACCGGGCGAGGCGCGGGTTGCGCTGACGCCCGAGAGTGCGGGCCGGCTCAAGAAGCTGGGCTACGAATGCCTGGTTGAAAAGGGCGCGGGCCTGGCGGCCTCGTTCACCGACGCGGCGTATGAAGAAGCCGGCGTCACGGTGGTCGATTCGGCCGAGGCGCTCTGGCAGCAGGCCGACATCATCGTCAAGGTTCGCGAACCTTCCGAGGCCGAGATCGAGAACGCGCCCGAGGGCAAGACCCTGATCAGCTTTGTCTGGCCGGCGGCCAACGAAGACCTGCTCGAGAAGATGAAGGCTAGAAAGATGTCCGTGCTGGCCATGGACATGGTGCCGCGCATCAGCCGCGCGCAGAAGATGGACGCGCTGTCCTCGATGGCCAACATCGCCGGCTACCGTGCGGTGGTCGAGGCCGGCAACAACTTCGGCCGCTTCTTCATGGGCCAGATGACCGCCGCGGGCAAGGTGCCGCCGGCGAAGGTGCTGGTGGTCGGCGCCGGCGTGGCCGGCCTGGCCGCGATCGGCACCTCGACTTCGCTGGGCGCCATCACCCTGGCCTTCGACGTGCGCCCGGAAGTGGC
>JAASTB010000175.1 GCA_021767625.1 Wenzhouxiangella sp. | reverse complement strand
GGGTCACGTATGCAGTCGAGCCACCTTCGGCGTCGCAATGGATTCCGCCGCCGTCGCCTTCAGCCGCATTGTTGGCGATCTGGCTGGCATCCTGAATGTAGAGGTTGGCGGCCGAGCTGTCGAGGCGAATACCGGCCCCGTGTCCGGTGTTGTTGTCGCCTGGACTGTCGGTCGCGGTATTGTCGAGAATTCGAACGTTTCGAAGCCGGATATCGTGAGCCGGTCCCTCGATGTGCAGACCGCCGGCCTTGTCCACTCCGGTCCCGTTCTGCAGGGTGAGGTTTTCCAGTACAACCGAAACGGAATTGAAGGTCGTGGAGACTTCGATCACGGTCGAACTGTCTCCACCATCCAGCACGCTCCGGCCGGTCACACCGGCAAATGGTGAGCAGATCTCGTAGCCGCCGCGGATCGTCAATGCGCCGACATCGCCGATGTCGACCGTGCCGTATCCCGTTCCCTCGACCACGCGAATCTCCGCGCCGGAAACGGCGGCGTCCACGGCGGCCTGTATCGTGCTGTGGTCGCAATCGACCGGATCCGGGCCCACATAGCGGATTTCGGTCGGACCGGCGCCCTGAATCGACTCCGGGGTGGCCGGTAAAGCAGGCGAAAGCGCTGTTACGGCAAGCGCAATGGCAGCGAAGAAGGGGTAAGCGGTAATGCGAGTCTGTGACATCCAGACACCTCTGAGGCTGACTTGAAGCTTGTGGGTATTACGAGATCGACTCACCTTTTATGCCACTGAATCCCAATCGGGCTTGGGAACCGGGCGATCTTTCCAGCTCCTGGTCCCCTACTGTCGCGTGGTCCGGTAGGGGCAATAAGAAGGCCCCGCAACATGCAGCTGCGGGGCCGGGTCGGTTGCCTGTTTGCCGATTGTTTTCGCCATTCAGGATTCGAAGCGGTCGGAAAAGAGCGCGTCGTGGAGTTCGTCGGCGCCGACGTCCCAGCGGAATCCGCCGGCGATCTCGTCCACGCCGCGGATCTGGGCATCCATGTCCGGGCGGGTGGGCGAGTTGGTGTCGTCGCAGTAGTCGATGGCCGGCGAGCCGGCGCCGATGTGGTAGTCGTCGGCGGCCGGGTTCATGAACAGCGGGTCGGCCACCTGGCTGCGGGTGTCGCCGGGGATGCTGGCGAGTTCGTGGGTGATCAGGCAGTCGGCGGTTTCAACGTTGATCATGCCGCCGTCGCTGGGTTCCTGCCCGAGAATGTCTCCGCTCGACTGCCGGATGATGCTCGAGTAAAGGAATAGCTGCGTGTTGTCGCCGCTGCCGGCCTTGGCCCGGATGATGGGGTTGCCGGCGCCGGGGGTGTTGCCCGCGACGGTCGACCAACCGAGGGTGAAGTCGCTGCTGTTTTCCACGAGGAAGAGTGACGCATCCGAGTGATCGTGGATCACATTGCCTTCAAACACCGAATCGGTCGCGCTGAGCCTGAGCACGGCGCCGTCGGCGTCGGTGCTGTTGCCGGAGATGAAGGTCTGGCTGATGTCCACGGTGGCGCCGGAGGCGCCGACTGCTCCACCTTCACCGGCGGCGCTGTTGTTTTCGAGGCGCGAGCAGGGCGGCGGGCTCAGCGCGGTATCGAAGGAGACGCAGTCGGTGCCGTTGTCGCGGCGCATCTCGAAGGCGGCCTGGAAGTCGACGAAGACGCCGCCACCGGCATTGCCGGCGCTGTTGTTGGAGATGACACCGTCGATCGAAACCATCGTGGTCCCGTCTTCGTCCAGGTAGGCGCCGCCGCCGAACCCGCCGGCCGTGTTCGAGATCAGGTTGGCTGGTGCTTCGGGGTTGCCGTCGACGTAGATGCCCGGCGCGTCCCCAAGCAGGCCGACCGTGCTTCCCGCGGTGGCGAAGATGCCGCCGCCGGTGAAACGCGCTTCGTTGTTGTAGATGCCCTGCAGGAATCCGCCCGCACGGGAGACGAATTCGCAGTTCGATGCGTGCACCCCGCCGCCGTGATCGGCGAGATTACCCTGTATGGCGCCGTCGCCGAAGACCACCAGGGCCGGGGTGCCGCCGGTGGCATCGCAGTAGATGCCGCCGCCGTCACCTGCGGCGGTGTTGTTGGAGACCTGACTGGTATCGACCAGAAAGACCTGGGCGCCGGCGGTGCTCTTGATGCGGATGCCGGCACCGTGACCGGTCGTGTCGTCGCCGCTGCTCTCGTTTGCCGCGTTGTTGAGGATGCGCACATCGCGCAGCAGCACGCTGTGGGCCGGCCCCTCGATCTGCAGCCCCCCGGCGAGGCTCACACCCGCGCCGTTCTGGAGGGTCAGGTTCTCGAGTTCGAGCGTGACGGGGTTCTGGAAGGTGAAGACGTCCATGACGGTGGCGCTGCCGCCGCCGTCCAGGATGCTCTGGCCGGTGGAGGCCGTGGCCGAGCAATCGTCGTAGCCGCCGCGGATGGCAAGGCTGCCGACATCGCCGATGTTTACGGCGCCGTAGCCCGAGCCGCCCACGACTCGGATCTCGGCTCCTGAGGCGGCTGCATCGACCGCGGACTGGATCGTGGCGTGATCGCAGCCCGTGCCCGTGCCGACATAGCGAATCTCGGTCGGCGTACCGCCGGTGAAGGGGTCGGGCAGGGGTTGCGATGTCTCCGCGACGGCGACCGGTATCGAAGCGGTCAGGGCAATGCCTGCTGCGATTCGGCGCAGGCGGGGTGAAGATCCTGGCATGTCGTCCTCTTGGTTGATTGAAGCGTCCCCCACCCTACGAAACTTCGTCGCCGGAGATGACAGATCCATGCAAATGCGCAAAAAAAGCCCGCAACCGGGACGGCTGCGGGCAGTGCGTTTTCTTGTTGTGGTGCAGGGAACGAACCCCGCGGGTACATCGCTGTTGTTGTCTCAGGCTAGCCCTGGCCGGGCTGCGGCGCACCGCCCTGCGGCGGTTCGTCCGACGTGGGCGGCTTGGTGCCCTTTTCGCGGTCCCAGTCGATGGCCTTGGTCTTCATTTCGCCGAACTTCTTGGACACACCGCTGAGCTTGTCGTCCCATTCGGGGTTCGGTTCCTGCCCCTCTGTGACCTTGAAGTAGACCTGCATCAGGGCGGTCATGCCGATCGGCTCGATGACGGCCTGCTTGATGCCCCAGGCGAACACCAGGGCAATGACCAGGGTCAGGATACCGGCGGTGCCCGGGAACAGGGAGACCAGGCCGGCGACCGGCAGCAGCACCACCAGGAACACGATGAAGGTCATGGCCCAGATGAAGAACGCCAGCCATACGGCGTTCTTCAGGAAGGTCTTGTAGTTCTGCGCGTAGAGGATCAGCGCGGTCTGGCCCGAGCGCCACGGGTTGTCGGCCCGGGTGCGCATGTTGTGCGCCAGGATGACCTCGTCGAGGTAGGTCAGCGACAGGTTGATGATGGTGTTGATGAAGTTCACCAGGCCCTGGATGCCTGGAATCGGCAGGAAGGACGTGATGGTGAAGAAGGCACGGTTGAAGGCCTTGAGCACCGCCTTGATGAGCTGGTCGATACCGAAAAGTACGGACGACTCCACGAAACGCTCGCGCACGATGCCCTGGGCGTAGTCGATCTGGCCCTTGCCGCCGGGCAGCTCCTTGCCCTCCAGCAACTCGACGAGCACGGCAATGTGGCCGGCCTTGACCATGTAGAGCAGGTACTCGCGCAGGAAGTAGAGAATGGCGGAAGTGATGCCGAAACCGACCAGGCCGCCCCAGACGCTGAACGCGCCCGGATCGTCGCCGATATGGCCGATGAAATAGCCGATCCCCGCACCGACTCCGGTGACCAGCACGTAGGCCAGCGTGATGCCGAAGTAGATCAGGAAGCGAAACACGAGAAACGGCAGCGTCTTGGCCATCAGGCCGAGCACTTCACCGATCTTGAAATCCATCATGGCGGTATCCCTCGTTGAGCCAGGTTGGGTCGTTCCTGATATTACGGGAAATCCGATTCGATCGTGCCAGGCGGGATTGTTTTTTGGTGCTTTGGTTTTTTGGTGTTCTGGGCTGGCGCGCTGGAGCGCAGCGCGCCAGCCCCGGGGGCGGGCGCGCCGAAAGCCGTGGTTCGTCGGCTAAAGGTTGCGCAGGTCCACGAAGTCGCCCGACTCGTGGTTTTCACGCAGGTCGTCGAGCAGGTCGAGGATGCGATCGGCCGCATCGCGCGGCTTGGGCATGTTCTCGGTGCCGCGGGCCTCCTTGAGCTTCTGCACCGAGGGGAATTCCTCGCTGTCGACCTCGTCGCGAATGTAGTCCTGCATGCCGGTTTCGACCAGCCCGGGCGCCAGGCTGACCAGGTGTGTGTCCGGCATTTCCGGCGCGTACAGTTTGACCAGGTTGTTGAGTGCGGCCTTGGAAAGCGAGTAGCCGCCCCAGCCGTAGTTCATGTTGACCGCCGCGCCCGAGGAAATGGCAACCACCTGGTCGATGGGGATCTGGCGTTCGATGAACCAGTCGAGGATCATCTTGTTGGCCCACACGTTGACGCGCATCATGTGCTCGAGATCGTGCACGTCGGTGTGCGAAATCTCCTGGATGCGGCCCAGCACGCCGGCGTTGAGCACGACCAGGTCGAGCCGCAGGCAATCGGAGAGCAGGCGGTCGAGCCCCTCCTCGAGATGGTTGAGGTTGCCGATGTCCTGCTTGCGGTCGCGGATGCCGTCGTCCTGGTGCTCGGCCAGCGGGCAGCCCCGCCTGCTCATGCCCCAGACGATGGCGTCGCGGTCGAGCAGCGCTTCGGTCAGCCCCAGACCCAGGCCGCTGCTGTTGCCCGTAATGAACACGTTCATTGTCGTTTACTCCCTCCCGATGGTGCGTTCGAACAGGTTCAGGATACGCCAGTATTCGTCGCGCCAGCTATCCGGACGGGTGAATCCGTGCCCCTCCATCGGATAGGACGCCATTTCCCAGTGGTTCTTCTCCAGTTCGATCAGGCGCTGCGCCAGGCGCACGGCGTCCTGGTAGAACACGTTGGAGTCGAGCATGCCGTGGGCGATCAGCAGGTGACCTTCGAGGCCCTCGGCGAACTCGATCGGTGAGCTGCGCTTGTAGGCTTCCGGGTCCACCTGCGGCGTGTTGAGGATGTTCGAGGTGTAGAAGTGGTTGTAGTGCGCCCAGTCGGTCACCGGCCGCAGTGCCGCACCGGCCTCGAAGACCTCGGGCGCCTTGAACATCGCCATGAAGGCCATGAAGCCGCCGTAGGATCCGCCGTAGACGCCCACGCGCTCGGGGTCGGCGTCGTGGTTTTCCACCAGCCAGTCGACCCCGTCGATCAGGTCTTCCAGCTCGGG
>JAASTB010000174.1 GCA_021767625.1 Wenzhouxiangella sp. | reverse complement strand
GCATCGGGTGCGGCGTCGCGGACTTCCCGGACGTCTTCGGCCCAGCTCGGGCCGGCGGCTGCCAGCAAGCCGGCGGTGAACAGTGTGGTCGTGATTGCTTTCATGGTCATATGCTCCTTTCCGGTGGGAACAGGCCCCTTTGAATCAGGCGCGCCTGCCTCAGGCGCGCCTCGCTGAGAAACTCGAGCAGCAGCGGGTTGTCGGGATCGTCCTGCAGCGCTTGCTCGAGCTGTTCGATGGCGGCCTGGTTGTCCTGCCAGGCTTTCTCGAGCGGCCCGGAGGCCTCGGCGCGTGAAACCGCGAAGCTCTCCACGGCCGCGCTGCGCATGGCTTCGGTGCCGTCCTGGACGAATCGCGGGCCGTCGGACGTTTCGCGGTCGAACAGTGCAAGCGAGCCGAGCAGCACCCCGAAGACAACCGCGGCCACGGCGGCCGAGATCGCCGGCCAGCGGCGGGTCGGCCGCAGGCGCCGCTCGATACCCGGCCACAGGGCCTCGTCCGCGTCGACCTCGCGCGTGAGCGCCTCGAGGCGGCGATCCAGTTCGCTTTCGTCGATGCTCATTGCAGTGCCTCCTTGATGAGCTTTCGGGCGCGGTGTAGTTGCGCCTTCGAGGTGCCGATGTCCACGCCCAGCAGTTCGGCGATTTCGGCATGCCCGAGGTTGGAGAGGTGAAACAGCACCAGCACCTGGCGGGCCCGATCGGGCAGGGCGGCGATGGCGCGTTCCAGGTCCAGGTCGGCCGCCGGCCAGGGCGGTTCGGGCGCGCCGGGTTCGACCTCGGCATCGACCGTCGCAAGACGGCCGCGTCGTCGGTCGGCCAGTGCCACATTGGCGGCCAGCCGCCTCAGCCAGCCGGCGAAGGCCTGCCGATCACGCAGCTGGTCGAGGCGGCGCCAGGCTTGCACGAAAGCGTCCTGGAGCCAGTCCTCGGCCAGCGGCCGGTCGCCGCCCGACAGCCGCCAGAGCATCGGCATGAGCGCGCCGGCATGGCGGCGATAGAGGGTCGCGAACGCTTCCGTATCGCCGGACTGCGCGGCATCCACCAGGGGCGCGTCGTCGTCGGCTTCGCTGTCGATGGCCATGGCTGCGGTCTGCATGTGGGAAAGGATGCGTCCGCGGTCCAAAAGGTTGGAACGGCCCGGACGATTGTTCGGATTGTGCGCAAAAAGATCGGCGCTTGTTTGTATGGCCTATCTATACATTGACACGGACCGGTTCCCGGCGCCATAATTTGTACATGAGCAATGTACAACCGCCCGCACTGGCCGTCGACGTCGATTCCGATGTGCCCATCGTCCAGCAGATCGTCAACGGCCTCCGTCGGCTGCTCGTCGGCGGCGAGTTGTCGCCGGGAGACGCCCTGCCGTCTTCGCGGGCGCTGGCGCGGGATCTGGGCGTGCACTTCAACACCGTCGCCCAGGCCTACCGCACGCTCGAGGCCGAGGGCTGGCTGGCGCTGAAACGGCGTGCCGGAACCGTGGTCCTGGAACGGCCGGCGCCGGAGCTGGACGCGCGTAACGCGCAGTTGCTTGCGCGGCAGTTCAGCAAAGAATTGCGCGACCTGCGCGCCCGCTACGAGGCGCTGGGCGTGGAACGTCGCGCGCTGGATGCGGCAATCGAGGCAATGATCGACGACCGGAGGAATTCGTCATGACGCTTTTCGACGTCCTGTTCGCCATCGCAATGACGCTGGCCATCGGCGTGCTGATGCTGTTCACGCCGGCGCTGAGTCGCGGCAGCACCTTTTTCGCGGTTACCGTGCCGGAAGGATTTGCCGGCTCCCCGGCCGCCCGGGACATCCATCGCCGCTATCTCGGCATCACCGCCATCGCGACGCTGGCCGGGCCCATACTGATCCTGCCGGTGAGTTGGTGGTTGTCGCGCGATCTCGCCTACGGCATTGCCTACGGCATCGGGCCGCTGCTGCCCGTCGTCGGCGGCCTGGCGGCATTCGTCCACTGCCGCGGCATGGCCCTTCAGTACGCGCGAGAGCCCTCGGCCACGCGCACGGTCTCGCTTGAACGCGACCGCCTGGTCGACATCGTTCCCGGGCGCTGGTGGCTGCATGCCGGCCCCTATCTGCTCTTGCTGGCAGCCATGGGCTGGCTGGCCCTGCAGTGGGAGAGCATCCCTGATCCGGCCTTTGTGCCGACCCGCTTGCCCGAGGGCACGACCATGGCCCGGGCGGCCTTCGCGGTCTTCGGCTTGCCCTTGACCATGGCGCTCACGCTGGCGGTCTGCCATGCCATGATGCCGCTGGGCCTGCTGATCCGGCGCCTGCCCGGCCACCGGCAGCGGGTTCGCTCGATCAATGCCTTCATCCTGGGCGTGATCTGGGCGATGGCCGTCATGGGCGCCTACGATTCCCTGGCCGTGCTCTACGGTGAGCGCTGGATTACCGGCCCGGTCGGCCTGGCCGTCAACATCGGCAGCCTCGTCGCCGTGCTGCTGTTGCCGGTGTGGATGCTGGCCACCGGTCGTTTCGCCCGGCCCGGCGAGCCGGCCCAGGGCGACCGCTCACCCGACTCGGCCTGGAAGCTCGGGCTGATCTACTTCAACCCGGACGATCCCGCCGTGTGGGTGGAAAAGCGATTCGGCGTCGGCTTCACGCTCAACTTCGCGCGGCCCGCGGCCTGGTTGCTGCTGACCGCGATCCTGGCAGCAACGGCGGCGCTGGTGATCTGGTCGCTCGGCGCCGGGTGAGTTCGGGCGGTCAGGGCAGCGCTTCGAATCGATCCCGGAAGACAGACTCGAAGACCGGCGCCAGGGCGCCGATGTCCATCGGGGCGCTCGTATCGCGGGGGATGGACTGAAGATGTCGCCGGTACTGGCGGTCGACCGGATGGCCGGCGGCTTCGGCGTGCAGGCCCACGGCGCCGTCCAGCAGCGGTGATCCGTTCGCCGGGTGGTAGTCCTCCGCGTTGAAATCGACGAAGCCGGGATCCGTGCCGTCGATGTTGCCGGTGCCGAGGCTGACGCTGCCCGAAAGGGCGCCGTGCGAGTCCTGCCATCCCTGCTTGAGCCAGTTGCCCGACAGCTCGGCTACGCCGGCATCGTCGAGCAGCGCCAGGTGGGAGCCGGCGGCCGTGACGAACACGGCGTTGTTGCGCAGCTCGGCGCTCTCGTCGTTTGTCGACAGGCGCATCAATGTGGTGTTGCCCGTGCGGGTCGAGACGACCGTGTTGTGGTAGAAGTGCAGCCGCCCCTTGCGGTAGTTGGCGGTGTTGCCGCTGTCGCCACCGTAGTGCAGCACCTGGCTGTTGCCTTCTCCTTCGCGCTCGATGAGCACATTGCCGTAGACGAACGTGCGGTCGTAGTCGGGATCGCCGGTGACGGCATTGCCGCCGTCGACCAGGTCGAGTTGGCGGTTGCCGCTGTCGATCCAGTTGTATCGCACGACCAGGCCCGCCGAGCGGTCCTTCAGGTTGTTGCCTCCGGCGCCCGGTCGAAGCGGGCCGAAGCGGTTGAACTCGTAGGTGATGCCGATGGCTTCGGTATAAGTGTTGTGCTCGAAGATGCTGCCGTCGATGCCGTTGCCGTGAATGTGGTTCCCGCTGATCAGGATGTCCCGGGTCTGCCCGTTGAAGGCGCCCACGAAGATGCCGTTGCCGGAATCGTGGATTTCGCAGTCGCGGATGGTCAGGTCGTTGGCCTTCTCCACGTAAATGGAAGCGGCATTGTCCGTGTAGGTGTCCGACATGCCCGCATCGTCGGTGAAGGAATGGTCCGGATGGGCGGAGCGGATTTCCAGGCCCTCGATCACGATATGACTCGGCGTGGTGTCCGGCGGCACGCTGGAGCCGCCCACCTTGATCACACCGCGCTCTTCGCCCCAGTAGTCGAGCGCCTGGCGCGTGGTAGCGTTGCGGCCGTCGATCACCGGTCTTTCGCCGTTCGGGCCCGGCAGGCCGCGCACGATGATCGGATCGCCCGGGCTGCCGCTGACGCCGATGAGGATTTTTTCCGCGTAGGGGGCCGGGCGGTGGTGGATCAGCACGCGATCGCCGGCGCCCAGGCTTTCCCAGGGCACGTCGGAAATCGAGCTGTAGGTCTGCCCGGGGCCGACCGGGTAATCGGCGGCCTGAGCGAGCGGGCCGATCAGGCCCAGCGCGGCGATCAGGATTCTCGTCGGCGGCATGGTTCGATGCCCTCTCGTCGTAACCCCTTGTCGGCGAAACCAATCTAAACCGGCCGCGATGACGCGGCAAGTCCAGCGCCGGCTCTTTGGCCGACCACACACAAGCTGTTAGATTGGTTCCGTGCCTGCCCGCCAGCGAGGGAGTGATCATGCCGGAAGTCGTCGTCGTTATCGGATCGGGATCCATAGGCCAGGCCATCGCCCGTCGGGTGGGCGCCGGCAAGCGGATCCTGCTGGCCGACCTGCAGCAGGACAATGCCGAAGCCGTTGCGACGGTACTGGGCGATGCCGGTTTCGAAGTGGAGCCCGCCACGGTGGACGTGAGCTCGCGGTCCTCGGTGGAGTCCCTGGCGCAGCAGGCAACGGGCCTGGGCGAGGTGACCGGCGTGATTCATTCCGCCGGCGTGTCGCCGTCGAACGCTCCCCCGGAAATCATCTTCAAGGTGGATCTGTACGGGACCGCGGTGGTCCTCGATGCTTTTGGCAGCGTGATCGCCGCCGGCGGTTCGGGCCTGGTGGTTTCCTCCCAGGCGGGGCATCGCCTCGCGCCCCTGGCGCCGGACGAGACCGAAGCGCTGGCTTCAACGCCTGCCGACGAGCTGCTAGGCCTGCCCATGCTGCGCCCCGAGCGCGTGACGGACTCGCTGCTGGCCTACCAGATTGCCAAGCGGGGCAGCTCGCTTCGCGTCCAGGCCGAATCCGTTCGCTGGGCGCGCCGGGGCGCCCGCGTCAATGCGGTCAGTCCGGGCATCGTGGTCACGCCGCTTTCCCGACGTGAATTGAGCGGCCCGCACAGCCACCAGTACCAGCGCATGATCGACGCCTGTGCCGCCGGCCGCGCCGGCACGCCGGACGAGATCGGGGCGTTGGGAGCCTTCCTGATGGGGCCGGACGCCCAGTTCATTTCCGGCAGCGATTTCCTGGCCGACGGCGGGGTGACGGCCGCCTACTGGTGGGGCGACCTGGCGCCCGGGTCGTAGCGCCGGCATGAAGTCGCTCTCCAGCACGGGATTCGCGCTGTTCGGGGCCGCCCTGGTGGCCATCAGCTACGGCCTGGCGCGTTTCGCTTTCGGCCTGTTCGTGCCGCCCATCCGGGCCGAGCTGGCGCTCACGCCCTATGTCATC
>JAASTB010000173.1 GCA_021767625.1 Wenzhouxiangella sp. | reverse complement strand
TCGGTCGTGTGGAACAGCGACCAGAGGGTGAGCACGGCGGCGATGAAGACGATGAGCTGGCTGCTCATCACCAGCCACATCACCCAGCCGAGCTTGCCGCGAAACAGGCCGAAGGCCTGCTTGAAGTAGCCGGGTTCCCGGTCGAGTTCGGCCATCAGCGCTTCGTCGCGCTCGGAAAGGGATTCCTGGATCAGGTCATCGATCTTGCTCATCTCGTTTCTCCTTCGAGTCGGGCACGCAGCTTGTTTCGCGCGTGCATCAGTCGGGTCTTGACGGTGCCGGGGGCGATGTCCATGGCCGCGGCGATCTCGGCCACGCGTAGCCCCTCCGTGTAGAACAGCGCCAGCACGGCACGCTGCTGGCGGGGTAGCTCGTCGATGGCGCGGCCGATGGTGGCCATCTCGGACTGCGTTTCCGGTTCGTTGATCGCTTCGGCGCTTTGATGGTCTTCCCGCGCCAGGGCGGCCTCGCCGGTGCGGTGGCGCTGGCGGCGGCGAATCGAGCGGGCGCAGCGCCGCGAGACGATGCGGAAGGCCCAGGCGGGAAAGGCCGCTGCGTTGTCGAGCGAGCTCACGCCATTAAGGATGTCGGTCCAGGCTTCCTGTACGCAGTCGGCGGCCAGTAGCCGCTCGCCGGTCAGCCGGTGGGCGTGCGCCAGCAGCTTGGGGTGCCAGCGCTCGGCCAGCCGCCCCAGGGCCCGGCGGTCGCCGGTGCGCGCGGCGGCTGCCAGGTAGGTGTCGAGCGCTTTTTCCTTCTCGGTTCGCAACGAAACTCCGCCTTTGTTCTTCGTTCTTGCCCGTACAGTGCCGCGATCGGCGGAAACGGTTCAATCGAAGAGTGTTATCTTTGCCCGAAAACCACCCCAGGAACACGGAGCAAGAAGGGCATGAAACGCGAAGAACTGGTCGACGAGATGTTCAAGCAGGTCGACACCAACAACGACGGCGTACTTTCCAGGGGCGAGTTCGTCGAACTGGTGCGCTGTCTGACCGGTGAACACGGGGTGGGCGTGAGTTCGAAGATCTTCGACGAGTTCGATGCCAACCAGGACGGGGTCATTTCCCGCGATGAAGCCCTGGAGATGATTATTCAGTTCGCCCTGTAGCCGAGCGCCAGGGGCGCGGCTTCGGCCGGCTTGATGGAATGGATTGAAGGGCCGACGCCAGGCGCGTAGCATTTCCCCGGGGCATCGGGGAATGCGGCATGAAACGAATCGTCGTCTGTTGTGACGGGACCTGGAGTTCGGCCGATCGCGAGCGCGACGGCGAGCCGGCTCCGACGAGCGTTCCGCGCCTGGCCGAGGCCGTGGCCGGGGGCGATTCGCTCGGCGTCGAGCAGCGCGTCTACTACGGCCCCGGCGTGGGCGCCGACGGCAACTGGCTCTATCGATGGTTCGCCGGCGCGACCGGCTGGGGCTTGTCGGACAACCTCAAGGACGCCTACCGTTTCGTCGTCGAGCACTACGAGCCCGGCGACGAGCTGTTCCTGTTCGGCTACAGCCGCGGCGCGTTCACCGTGCGCAGCCTGGGCGGCATGATTTACAACGCCGGCATCCTCAAGCGCGAGTCCGCCGATCGCGTGGACGCCGCCTTCGCCCTGTACAAGTCCCGTTCGCCGCTCGAGCACCCCGACGGCTCGCGGGCCGTGCGCTTTCGCGAGCGCTTCTGCTGGGAGCATCGCACGCCGATCCACTTCATCGGGGTGTGGGACACGGTCGGCGCGCTGGGCAATCCGCTTCTGCTGCACAGCAGCCCGCTGAGCCGGCGGGTGCAGTTCCACGACACGCGGCTCGGGCCCACGGTGCGTTTCGCCTATCACGCCCTGGCCATCGACGAAAAGCGCCGGCACTTCAAGGCCACGCGCTGGCAGCGGCATCCTGAGGCGAGCGGCCAGGCCATGGAGCAGCGCTGGTTCGTCGGCGTGCACGGCGATGTCGGCGGCGGCAGTCCCCACGACGGGCTATCCGATCTGGCCTTCGACTGGATGGTGCGCCAGGCCCGCCTGTGCGGACTGGCCGTCGAGGGCGTCGATGCCGCACCGGACGTGTTCCAGGGGCCGGCGCGCAGCCGCCGCGGACTGTTTCGCTTGATCCCGCCCTGGCACCGCCCGATCGCGGCGGCCGATGAGTATCGATCGGGGGAGGTGGTTGACGAGTCCGCCCAACGCCGCTGGCGCGACGACGACGAGTACCGGCCACCGAACCTGGGCGCCCACTTCAGGCGCCGGGGCGACGAGGGCTGAGCCGGCGGCTTGCCCCGGGGCCGTGCTGCCCGCACCTGTTAGTCCTTAAGAGAGCGGCAACACGCCTGCTTGGCGGGCTTGATGGCAAACTAGCGATATGAACGAAGAAACCGAAGCATCCCGAGCAACCCGGAACAAAGGGCCGAGGCGGGCGCCGCGCCAGCCGTCGCGCTGGGCAAGCGAGGGCGTGGTGGTGTTGGCGATCGTCCTGGTCGCCGGCTATGCGCTGCTGCGCCCGGCGCCCGAGACTCTGCCCGACTTCAATGCGTTCGAGCGCGTCGAAGAGCGCAAGCAGGCCTTCTTCGGATTCCTGGCGCCCATCGTGGTCTCGGAGAACGAGCGCGTGCTCGAACAGCGCCGGCAGCTGCTCGAGATCGCGCCCCGGGTCGCCGACGGCGAGCGCCTGCCCTTCCTGGACCGGCGCTGGATGAAGAACCTGGCGGCCGAGTACGAGCTGGCCTGGCCCGGCGAATCACGCGAGGAGACCCTGGCGCTGCTGCTTCGCCGGGTCGACACCGTGCCGGCTCCGCTGGCGCTGGTGCAGGCGGCCAAGGAATCGGGCTGGGGGCGGTCGCGATTCGCCCGCCAGGGCAACAACCTGTTCGGCCACTGGTGCTATGCGCGCGGCTGCGGCATCGTGCCCTCCCGGCGCAACACCGATGCCGCCCACGAGGTGGCCGCTTTCGATTCCGTGCGTGAGTCGGTGCGGCGCTATATCAACAACCTCAACACCCATCCGTCCTACCTGCCCCTGCGACGCATCCGGCTGGAGGAGCGCGACGCCGGTCGCCGGCCCCGTGCGTTGAGCCTGGCCGACGGCCTGATTCGCTATTCGGAGCGGCGCGAGGCTTATGTCGAGGAAATCAAGCAGATCATCCGTGCCAACCGCGAGCTGATCGGGCAGGCGATGAACGGCGACTCGCCCGCCGGTACTTCGGCGGCGGCTGCAGGCGCGCCATGAACACGGCGCGCATCCTTGCCCTGGTGCTGGTTTTCGTCGGGGCGGCTTCGCCGGCCACGGCCGGGGAACCCCACGGCGTTGTCCTGCTCTACCACCACGTCAGCGCGGACACGCCGCCGTCGACCAGCGTCACGCCCGATCGCTTCGAGGCGCATCTCGATTATCTCGAGGCCCACGATTACCGCGTCTGGCCCGTCGACCGGCTGCTCGCCGCGGTGATCGGCGGCGAAGAAGCGGTGCCGGCGAACGTGGTTGCCATCACCTTCGACGATGCCTACGAGTCGGTCTACACCCAGGCGCGGCCGATGTTGCGCGAGCGCGGCTGGCCTTTCGCGGTGTTCGTCAACACCGATGCGATCGATGCCGGCCATTCGCCCTACATGAGCTGGGACCAGCTTCGCGACCTGCACGCCGAAGGTGTGCTCATCGGCAATCACAGCGCCAGCCATGCCCACCTGATCGCCCGCGAGGAGGGCGAAAGCCGGGAGGCCTGGAAGCAGCGCGTGGCCGCGGACCTCGAGCGCGCCGGACGCCGGATCGACGAGGCGATCGGCGTGCAGCCGGACATTTTCGCCTACCCCTACGGCGAGGATTCGGCCGAGCTCGCCGGGCTCGTCGGCGACGACCACGCCTTCGGCCTGGCGCAGCGTTCCGGCGCTGTCGGACCGGGTACCGACCCGCTGTCGGTGCCGCGTTTTCCGATGGCCAGCGGTTTCGACGGCATGGACCGTTTCGAGCTCGCCGTGCGTACGCGCCCCCTGCCCGTCGTCGAGGCCGAACCCGAGCCGCCCGGCGACGGCGTGCGCGGTCCCTTGCGCTCGCTGCGGCTGGCGCTGGAAGACGGCACTTACCGCGCGGCCCAGCTGGCCTGTTATTCGGCCGGCGGGGAGCGGTTGCAGGCCTCTTTCGAAGAAGGCCCGCCGCATCGCGTCGACATCCGGGTCGACGGGCGCGGCTCGACCGGGCGCAACAAGATCAACTGCACTGCGCCGGCAAGCGACGGCAGCGGCGACTATTTCTGGTATGCCTTTCAGTGGGTGCAGGATGCCGTGCGCGACTGACGGCGCGCGGCGGTCATTCCTGCGGCAGCGCGGTCTGGGCCCTGCGGTTGACGATCCGCACCCAGGGCGCGCCGTGAACCAGGCCCGGCGGCAGCACCTGGATGGCCACCACGATCAGGCCGGCCACCGCGAAGCCCAGCCATTCGGGAGGATCGTTGCCCACCAGGCTGTCGAACAGCGGAATCATGGCCACCGCGGTCTGGGTAAGGAAGCCCAGATGGCCCTGCGCGCGGGCCTTCAACGGCGCGGTGCAGTACCAGCAGTCGAGTTTGCTTCCGCTGAAGAGCGCTTCGAGCTCCTGCGGGTGGAGCTTGTGTCCGCAGTCGGGACAGTGATCGCGTGCATCGGTCATCGCGGTCCCCGTACTTGCCTTGCCTGCCCTCATTCTATTGATGCGGCGGCGGCTGTTCCAGACACCGGCGGGGCCGCGGCCTGATGGAGATCCTCCTGGCCGTCGTGCTGGCCGCGCTGGGCTGGTGGCTGTGGGGCCGCTGGCGCCGGCAGCGGCGTCGTGCCCTTGCCGAAACGCCGCTGCCGGATCGGTGGCGCGAGATCCTCGAGCGCAACGTGCCGCTCTATCGCGGGCTGCCCGATGATCTCAAGCGCGAGCTGCACGGCCACGTCCAACTGTTCCTGCACGACAAGACCTTCGAGGGCTTCCAGGGCCTGGAGGTCACCGACGAGATGCGCGTGACCATCGCCGGCAACGCCTGCATCCTGCTGCTCAACCGCCCGCACGATCAGTACGCGAATTTCTCCACGATCTACCTCTACCCGAGCACCTTCGTGTCGCAGCACGAAAGCTACGACGGCCTGGTGCAGTCGGTGGGGCGGCAGGCCCGGTTGGGCGAGTCCTGGCACCGGGGGCCGGTGGTACTGTCCTGGGATTCCGCCCTGGCCGGCAGTCGCGACATCAAGGACGGGCACAACGTGATCCTGCACGAGTTCGCCCACAAGCTCGACGACGCCGACGGCGCGGTCGACGGTGCGCCCATCCTGCACCAGCGTT
>JAASTB010000172.1 GCA_021767625.1 Wenzhouxiangella sp. | reverse complement strand
CTGGGACACGGCGTGGCCATCCCGCACGGCCGCGTCGACAGCCAGGCCGAGGTATCCGGCGCCATGATCCGTCTCAAGCGCCCGATCGATTTCGACGCGCCCGATCACGAAAAGGTCGACCTGTTCTTCGCCCTGGCCGTGCCCGGGCAGTGCACGGACACCCACCTGCGGCTGCTCGCCGAAATGGCCGAACGACTCGGCCGCGAGTCGCAGCGCGATGCGCTGCGCACCATCGACGATCCCGACGAGCTGCTGCGCTTGCTGTCGGCCAGTCCGGCCGACGCCCAGGCGCAATGACCCAGCGCGTCACGCCGGCCGAACTCTACGAGCAGTTCTCCGACCGCCTCGACCTGCGCTGGGTCTGCGGAAAATCGGAAGCCCGCAAGCGCGAACTCGAACCGACGGGCTTCCACTCGCGCCCCTCCCTGGTCGGCTTCCTGACACCGATTCATTCCACCCGGATCCAGGTCATCGGCCGCGAGGAGTTCGACTGGCTCGAGGGCCTGGACTCGAGGACGCGCTGGGAGACGCTGGCGCGCATCATGGACGACCAGCCGGCCGCCATCATCGTGGCCAACGGCCTGGAAGTGGCCGACGACCTGGCCAAGCTGGCGCGCGAGAACGACACGCCCCTGCTGACTTCCAGCCAGAACGACTGGGAACTGGTCAATTTCCTCGAGTACCAGATCTCGCGCCGGCTGGCCGCCCGAGAAACGCTGCACGGCGTGTTCATGGAGATCTTCACCATCGGCGTGCTGATCACCGGGGAATCGGGCACCGGCAAGAGCGAACTGGCGCTGGAGCTCCTGACCCGCGGCCATCGCCTGATCGCCGATGACGCACCCGAATTCACGCAGCTGACCCCCGACATCATCGAGGGCTCCTGCCCACCGGTTCTCAAGGAATGCCTCGAGGTCCGCGGCCTGGGTATTCTCAACATCCGTCGCATGTTCGGGGATGCCGCGATCAAGGCGAGCAAGTACCTGCGACTGATCATTCACCTTCACCTGCCCCGGCCCGACGAGACCGAGGCCGATCGCCTCCAGGGCGACGACACCCAGCGCGAATTGCTCGATCTCAAGATTCCCCAGATCAACCTGCCCGTTCTGGCCGGGCGCAATATGGCGGTGATCGCCGAAGCCGCGGTGCGCGATTTCATGCTCAGGATGAAGGGCTTCGACGCCGCGGCGGAATTCGTCGAACGTCACGGCCGCCTGCTCGCCGACAAGCAATGACCAGCCCGCTGATCATCATTTCCGGACTGTCGGGCAGCGGCAAGACCGTCGCCCTGCACGCCCTCGAAGATCTCGGCTACTACTGCGTGGACAACCTGCCCGGCGGCCTGCTGCCGGAACTCGCGCGCGAGGTGCGCAGCCAGCCCGAGCGCTATCCGCGCGTGGCCATCGGCATCGACGCCCGCAGCGGCCCGGAGGGCCTCGAGAGGACGCCCGAACTGCTCGATTCGCTGCCCGGCGACCGTCCCTTCCAGCTGCTGTTCCTGGACACCGACGAGAAGGTCCTGGTGCGCCGCTTCAGCGAGACGCGCCGCCGCCACCCCTTGAGCGATCTCGGCGGCGTGGAGACGGCCATTGCCGCCGAGCGCAAGCTGCTCGAGCCGATCCGCGAAAAGGCCGACTGGATCATCGACACCTCCGAGAGCAACATCCACCAGCTCCGGCGCCAGGTCTGGCGCGCCATCGGCGTGACCGAGAACGAATCCGTCCAATCGCTGGTGCTCGAATCCTTCGCCTTCAAGAAGGGCGTGCCGCGCGACGTGGACATGGTCTTCGACGCGCGCTGCCTGCCCAACCCGCACTGGCAGCCGGGCCTTCGCGCCCACACCGGTCTGGAGGAACAGGTGCGCGAATACCTGGAGTCGCACCCCATCGTCGACGAGTTCTGCGGCGACATCCTGACCTTCGTGCGGCGCTGGCTGCCGGCACTGGCCGAAGACCAGCGCAGCCTGGTTACCGTGGCCATCGGCTGCACCGGCGGCCAGCATCGCTCGGTCTACATCGTCGACCGCATCGCGCGCGAGCTGCGCGAGGCGGGCGTGCGGGTCCTCGTCAGCCACCGGGAGCTGGAGCAGTGACGGGCATCATCCTCGTGACCCACGACGCCCTGGGTGAAGCCGTCCGGCGCGAGGCCGAGAACATCCTCGACCGGCCGGTCGAGTTGACGACCGTGGCCGTGAGCTACCGCGCCGACGTGGAGGAAACGCTTGCGGCCCTGCGCATCGCCGTGGCCACCGGCGCCGATGCCCAGGGTGCCGTGGTGCTCACCGACCTGCCCGGCGCCACCCCGCACAACCTCGCCAACCGGGCCGCCGAAGAGCGCGGCATTCCGGTGGTTTCGGGGCTCAACCTGCCGATGCTCCTCAAGGCGATCAACCACGCCGACAAGCCGCCGGCCGAACTGGCCGAACTGGCCGCCGACGGCGGGTCGCAAGGGATCGTGCGGCCATGAAGGAAGTCGAGCTCGAACTGATCAACCGGCTCGGCCTGCACGCCCGGGCGGCGAGCAAGCTGGTGCAGACGGCGTCGAGATTCGACAGCCAGGTCTGGCTGAGTCATCGCGGCAAACGAGTCAACGCCAAGTCCATCATGGGCGTGCTGCTGCTGGCAGCCCCCTGCGGCAGCCGACTGACGCTGGAAGTCGACGGCCCCGACGAAAACGAGGCCGCCGAGGCCGTCACCGGCCTGATCGCCGACCGTTTCGGAGAAGGCGAATGAGTCTGACCCTGACCGGCATCGGCGTCACCGCGGGCATTGCGCTGGGCAAGGTCCACCGGCTCACGCCGGGCGAACTGGCCCTGCCCGAGTACCACCTGGAAGCCGACGCCGTGGAAGCCGAGGTCGAGCGGGTGCGCCGCGCCGTCAAGCGCGGCGACGACTTTCTGTCGGGCGTGCTCGACCGCGTCGGCGAGTCGGGCGGCGAGACCGCACGCGAATTGCTCGAGGCCCACCGCCTGATCCTGCAGGATCCGATGCTGGTCGAATCGGCCTGCGACCGCATCCGCGAGAACCGCATCAACGCCGAGTGGGCGCTCGCGCAGCAGGCCGACCGGTTGCAGGAGGAGTTCAGGCGGCTCGACGACGAATACCTCGCCCTCAGGCGCGAAGACCTCGAGCAGGTCGTCAGCCTGATCCAGCGCGAACTCGCCGACCAGCCCTCGGCCCTTTTCAGTACCCAGGTGCCGCATCGTCTCGACGACACCGTCCTGATCGCCGCGGAGTTGACGCCGGCGGACCTGACCATCCTCAGCCAGCGCCGGGTGGCTGGCCTGGTAACCGAACACGGCGGTCCATGGTCGCACACCGCCATCCTGGCGCGAAGCCTCGAGATTCCCATGGTCGTGGGCGCACATCACGCCCTGGACCTGCTGACAGAAGGCGAATCGGTGGTACTCGACGGCCACTACGGCGCCGTACTGGTCAACCCCGACGACAACCTGCAGCGCCACTATGCCGAAAAGCAGTCGGCAAGCCAGCGCCACCGCAGCGAACTCAAACGCTTCATCGGCCGACCGTCGCGCACCGGCGACGGCAAGCATTTCCGGATTCACGGCAACGCCGAGCTGCCGATCGAATTCGAACGCTGCATGGACGCCGGCGTGGACGGCATCGGGCTGATGCGGACCGAATACCTGTTCCTCGACGAACGCATACCCGACGAGCAGTCCCAGTATCGCGCCTACCGCAACGCCATTCGAGCGATGGGCGGCAAGCCGGTGACGATCCGAACCCTCGACGCCGGCGGCGACAAACTGCCCGATTCGCTCTCGCTCACACGCGGCCCCAACCCGGCCCTGGGCTTGCGCGGATTGCGCCTGTCGCTGTCGGTCACCGACCTGTTCCGGGACCAGCTGCGCGCCATCCTTCGCGCCTCGACCGAAGGCCCGGTGCGCATCCTGCTGCCCATGCTCACCAACGTCGAGGAGATCGCCCAGGCCCGCCAGCTCATCGCCGAGTGCCGCGAACAGCTGCGCGGCGAGGGGCTGAACATCGACCCCGAGCTGCCGGTCGGGGGCATGATCGAAACGCCCGCGGCGGCGCTCAACGTCGACGCCATGGCCACCGAACTGGACTTCCTGTCGATCGGCACCAACGACCTGATCCAGTATGTCCTGGCCATCGACCGCCAGGACGAACTGGTCAGCTACCTGTACGACCCGGCGCACCCGGCGATCGTCGAACTGCTGGACCGCATCGTCGATACGGGCCGCCGCCATGAGCTGGAAGTGACCGTCTGCGGCGAACTGGCCGGCGACGAACGCACCGCCCGGCTCCTGCTGGGCCTTGGCGTTACCCATTTCAGCATGCCGCCGGCTCGGGTGGCGGCCGTCAAGAAGAGCCTGATCGAAGCCAGCGCGAAACGCTGCCGTGAAATCGTGGAGCGCTTCCGTTCCAGCGGCGACCAGCGCGGCGACGAGTTGCTCGATAGACTTCGACACAAGGGCGGATCCTGACAGCCCCATGCGGATCCTCTACCTGACTCTCGAGCCGCCCCTGAATGCGGACAAGGTGGCCACAGGCAATCAACTGCGTGCGGCCATGCTCTCGGGGGCGCTGGGCCGCGCCGGCCACGAGGTCGTCCAGCACGACCAGACGCAGTGGACGCCCCAAGAGATGGCGCGTCGCATCGAGGGGGCAAAACCGGACGCCGTGCTGCTCGGCTACTGGCAGCTGGCCGAGCACCTGCCGGCGAAAGCCTGCCCATCGGTCGTCGTCGACTGCATCGCGCCGCGTCCGCTGGAAGAGCACTTCGTCGACCCGATGGCCACGGCGGCATTCATCCGGCGCTATACCCGTGCCCTGTCCCGGGCCGACCTGCTCCTGGTGGGAAACGCCCGACAACGGACGCTGCTGGCCGCCTGGCTGCTCGCCGCCGGCGAGGACCTGCGCGCCAACGTCCCGATCGCCGAAGTGCCCCTGGCGGTCGCTTCGCCGAAGCACGCTCGCAGTGATCACGGTTCACCGCTGATACTCGTCACCGGCGGCCAGGACTGGCCATGGCGAGAATCGGCCGGCTGGCTGACCGGACTCATCGCCCCCGAGCAGCGCGGGCGCGCCGAGCTGCACCATTTCGGCTCGGCCGAAATCGGGGCCGAAGCGATCGAGCACGGGCTGGCTTCTTGGCGCGAGTGGCAGGATTTTCTCGGACAGCGGGCGCATCTGGGCGTCGAACTGTCCGAAACGAACTTCGAACGCGAGCTGGCGCAGCCTTTTCGAATCGCCTCGTTCCTGCAGGCGGGGCTGCCCGTCCTGGTCAACGG
>JAASTB010000171.1 GCA_021767625.1 Wenzhouxiangella sp. | reverse complement strand
CGCCAGCGCGTGGCCCGGGCCTACGGGCCGATGCGCATCCGGGCCGAGTTGTCCGAGCGCGGTCTCGACCGCGCCGAAATCACGCGGGCCCTGGAAAGCGAATCGCCGGACTGGTTCGCGATTGCCGCCGACTGGTACGAGAAGCGATACGGCCCCGAGCCCCCCGCCGACCTGAAGGAAAAGTCGCGTCGCCAGCAGGCGCTGGCGCGCCGCGGCTTTGCACACGAACACATCCGGGAGCTGTTCGACTGAACCGCGGGTCGATCGCTCAGGCGACCTTGCAGCGATCCTTGCCCGCGCGCTTGGCTTCGAGCAGAGCGCGGTCCGCGCGACGGAGCCAGCTTTCCGGCGATTCGTGCCAGAGCAGTTCGGCCAGCCCCATCGAAACCGTGACAGGTCCGCCGGGGCCGGCGAGCTTTCCGGCCAGCACGCCGCGCAGCCTTTCCACAAGGCCGCGCGCCTGCTCCAGCCCGGTGTTCGGGAGCAAGAGCACGAACTCTTCGCCGCCGTATCGATAGAAGCGGTCGTCAACCCTGCTGCGGGATTCGACGAGCTCGGTCAGTTCCGAGAGAATCCTGTCCCCGGCCTCATGCCCGTGGCTGTCGTTGAGGGACTTGAAGTCGTCAACGTCCAGGATGACGAGTGCGTGGCGCTGGAGAGCAGGCCTGTTGGCCGCGGTAAGGGCGGCGAGCTCGCGGTCGAGCGATCGCCTGTTGAGCGCACCCGTCAGGGCATCGTGGGCCGCCATGTGGGTGAGTTCGCCGTGCTGGGTGTCCACCCTGGCCGAGAAGATCAGGCTGAACAGGCTGACCATGGTGGCGACGGCGATAAACGTGAGCTGGTCGGTCGGGCCGGCGAAGTTGCCGGCATCGAGCGCCACGCTTGCGATCACGACGGCGCTGGCGATCACGGCCACCCGCTTGTCGGCCATGAGGAAGTTGCCCACGAGCAGCCCGAATATCCACATCACGCTGGTGTCCAGCGCCACGACGTTGGTCAGGCCGGCGGTGGTTGCGGCGATCGCGAACAGGTTGGCCGCCCGTCTCGTCCAGCGTGGATTCCAGGCCAGCAGGGCGATCGAGCAAAACACCGTGACGATCACGATGTCGGCCGACCCGATCAGCCAGTCGCCGATCGAGAAGCGGTAGAGCCCGAACGCGCCGATGATGCACAGGGAGCTGAAGGCGTAGAGGGTGACCACCGCAAGCCGGAGATCGCTCTTCATGCGCTCGGCCAGAGTGCGCGGCGTCGACAGTCGGGCGGTTCGACCCCGATTCCTGGATGCGAGTTTCGGTCGCTGTCTGTTCAGGTTGGTCATGTCTGGCTACTCCGTCTCGACCCGGTCCTTGCCGGCGCGCTTGGCCCGAAAGAGCGCGCGATCGGCGCGCATGAGCCAGTCCTCCGACGTCTCGCCGACGGCGTGCTCGGACAACCCGCCGGAAAACGTGACCGCGGGTTCATCGGCGGGACGGTCGTTCGCGAAGGCGCTGCGCAGCTTCATCAGCGCGCGCCGGGCCCCTTCGAGTGTGGTTCGCGGCAGCACGAGGACGAACTCCTCGCCGCCGTAGCGATAAAAGCGGTCGTGCTCGCGCGTCGCCGAGGCCACGACCCCTGACAGCCGGACAAGGGCGCGGTCTCCGGCGTCGTGGCCCGCTTCGTCGTTGAGGCGCTTGAAATCGTCCAGGTCCAGGATGGCGAGGCAGCAGGGTTCCCTCGAGCGCTTCGCGGCTTCGACGAAGGCGGGCAGGTCGCGGTCGAGCGAGCGCCGGTTGAATGCGCCGGTCAGCCCGTCGCGTTCGGCCAGGAGGGACAGGCGCTCCCGCTGGCTGTCCACGCGGGCCGCGAAGATCAGGCTGAACAGGCTGGTCATGATCGCCACGGCGATCAGCGTGGCGTGGTCGGTTGCCGTCGAGGATGCCGCCGGGTGCAGCGCGACGGCCCCGATCATGACGCCGTTGACGAGGAGTGCGACGCGCCGATCGGCCATGAGGAAATTGCCGACCAGCGTGCTGAATATCCACAGCGGGCTCAGTCCCAGTCCGAGCACCACCGCAATCACTGCCGCTGCCGCCGCGCCGGCAGTAACGTTGGCGGCCGGGCGCGTCCAGCCCGGATTCCAGGCCAGCGCGGCCAGGCCGACGAACACGGCGACGATGGTCAGGTCGGACAGTCCGACCAGGAGCTGCCCCTCGATGATGCGGTAGACGGCAAAGGGCGTGACCGTCGCCACCACGCAAAGGGTGTAGAGCGTTACGATCGCCAGCCGTAGGTCCTGCCTCATCCGCCGCGCCAGTTCGCTGCACCTAGACACGGTCGATCGCTCGCCGCCGGGGATCCGGTCGGGCGGAGACGGCAGTGCGCTCTGATTCAGCATGATGGGCTCCAGGGACGGCAACTTCGCACGTCGCGTGATTTCAAGGGTTTATCAGCAAGTTTCGGGCCAATTCCCGGCCGGCGTGAGTGGGTGCACGTCGTCAGCGCGTTTTCGTTGCGTGGAACGTGCGCGGGGTCGCCGAGCCGTCCGTTACCGAGGCAGCGGCGAGGGGCAGGCCTTGCCGTGAAACGGAACTTCCCGCCGTTTCGTCGCGATGACGCAACCGGGCCCCGCCCTTGCGGCGGGAGCCCTTAAACTATATGTCTTCGAACAGATTCGCCGATTCTCGAGACCCGATGAAAACCACCGCCGATATCCGAAAGGCCTTCCTCGACTTCTTTGCCGAGCGCGAGCATCGCATCGTGCCGTCGAGCCCGCTTGTGCCCGCCAACGACCCGACGCTGCTGTTCACCAACGCCGGGATGGTCCAGTTCAAGGACGTCTTCCTGGGCTCCGAAAAGCGTTCCTACACCCGCGCGACGTCTTCCCAGCGCTGCGTCCGGGCGGGCGGCAAGCACAACGACCTCGAGAACGTGGGCTATACCGCCCGCCACCACACCTTCTTCGAGATGCTGGGCAACTTCAGCTTCGGCGATTACTTCAAGCGCGAGGCGATCCAGTACGCCTGGGAGTTTCTGACGAAGGTGTGCGGCTTTCCGCCCGAGAAGCTCTGGGTCACGGTCTTCGAGGAAGACGACGAGGCCGCCGATATCTGGTTGCAGGAGATCGGCGTCGACCCGGAGCGTTTCTCGCGCATCGGTGCGGCCGACAACTTCTGGGCGATGGGCGACACGGGACCCTGCGGCCCCTGTACG
Organism: Wenzhouxiangella sp.; assembly: GCA_021767625.1. GTDB lineage: Bacteria > Pseudomonadota > Gammaproteobacteria > Xanthomonadales > Wenzhouxiangellaceae > Wenzhouxiangella. Next base: position 2,090 of record JAASTB010000171.1, on the reverse strand, counting down.
GAAATCTTCTACGACCACGGTCCGGAAGTGCCCGGCGGCCCGCCCGGCACGCCGGAAGAAGACGGCGATCGCTACATCGAGGTCTGGAACCTGGTATTCATGCAGTACGACCGGGCCTCCGACGGCACGCTCAGCCCGCTGCCGGCCCCCTCGGTTGACACCGGCATGGGCCTGGAGCGCCTGGCGGCGATCCTGCAGGGCGTGCACTCGAACTACGACATCGACCTGTTTCGCCACCTGATCGATGCGGCCGCATCCCTGACCGGAGCCGAAGACCGCGGCTCGGCTTCCCTGAAGGTGATCGCCGACCATATCCGCGCCTGCGCCTTCCTGATCGTCGACGGCGTCTTGCCGTCCAACGAGGGCCGCGGCTACGTCCTGCGCCGCATCATCCGCCGCGCCATCCGCCACGGCTACAAGCTCGGCTGCGAGGACCTGTTCTTCAGCCGCATGGTCGCCCCGCTGGCCGAAGTCATGGGAGACGCCTATCCGGAGCTGGTCCAAAAGCAGGATTTCGTCACCGACGTGCTCGAACGCGAAGAGCAACGCTTCGGCGAGACCCTGGACCAGGGCATGAAGCTGCTCGAAGGCGTGATTGCCGATCTCGACGGCAGGGAGATTCCCGGCGACGTGGCCTTCAAGCTCTACGACACCTACGGCTTTCCGGTCGACCTCACGCGCGACATCGCCCGCGAGCGCAAGCTGACGGTTGACGAGGAAGGCTTCGAGCGCGCCATGAACCAGCAGCGCGAGCGCGCGCGGGCGGCCGGCAAGTTTACCGGCGCCGACGGCATGCCGGCCGAACTGATCGCCGAATTGCCGGCGACGCGCTTCCTGGGCTACGAACAGCACGCCGTCGACGACGCCGAAGTGCTGGCCATCCTGGTCGAGGGCAAGCCGGTCGATTCGCTGTCCGCCGGCGACGAAGCCGTGCTCGTGCTCGACCGCACGCCTTTCTACGCCGAATCGGGCGGGCAGGTCGGCGACACGGGCCGCCTCGAGGGCCGGGGCGGCCGTTTCGAAGTTTCCGATACGCGCAAGTTCGCCGGGGCCTTCCACGGCCATGTCGGCCGCCTGGCCGACGGCTCACTCAAGATCGGCGATCGCCTGTCGGGGCAGATCGACTCGCAGCGCCGGGCCGACATCGTGCGCCACCATTCGGCCACCCACCTGCTGCACTCGGCCCTGCGGACGGTGCTCGGCGAGCACGTCCAGCAGAAGGGTTCGCTGGTTGCCCCGGACCGGCTGCGCTTCGACTTCTCGCACCACGCGCCGGTCAGCGAAGAGGAACTGGCGGAAATCGAGCGCCTGGTCAACGAGCAGATCCAGGCCAACGTCGCCGCCGAGGTGCGCGAAATGCCCTTCGACGAGGCGATCGAGGCCGGCGCGCTGGCCTTCTTCGACGAGAAATACGGCGACGACGTGCGCGTGTTGCGCTTCGGCGATTTTTCCATGGAGTTGTGCGGCGGCACGCACGTCAACCGCATGGGCGATATCGGCCTGTTCAAGATCGTCTCCGAGACCGGCATTTCCGCCGGCGTGCGCCGCATCGAGGCGGTGGCCGGGCGCGTGGCCGTCGACTGGCTGCAGAAGCTCGACCACTCGGTGCGCGAAGCCTCCGGCCAGCTCAAGACCAGCCCCGAGCAGCTCTCCGAACGCGTCGGCCAGCTGCTGGGGCGCTCGCGTGAACTGGAGAAGGAACTCGAGCGGCTCAAGGGCAAGCTGGCCTCGGCGGCCGGCTCCGACCTGGCCTCGCAGGCAGTGGACGTGGCAGGCGTGAAGCTCATCGCCGCCAAGCTCGAGGGCGCCGACCCGAACAGCCTGCGCGACACCGTCGATCAGCTCAAGAACAAGATCGGCTCGGGCGTGATCGTGCTCGGCACGGCCGCGGGCGGCGGCGTGCGCCTGGTGGCCGGTGTGACCAAGGACCTGACCGGCAAACTCAAGGCCGGCGAGCTGGTCAACCATGTCGCCGGCCAGGTCGGCGGCAAGGGCGGCGGCCGTCCCGACTTTGCACAGGCGGGAGGGAGTGATATTTCGGCGCTTCCGGCCGCGCTGGATTCGGTGGCGGACTGGCTGCGTGAGCGCCT
>JAASTB010000170.1 GCA_021767625.1 Wenzhouxiangella sp. | reverse complement strand
GGCCGGATTCGATCTCCCCCACCTCGGCGGCCACCCGCCGCAGCGGCCTGAGGATGATCAGCAACAGCCCGACCTGGCCGGCAATGATCAGCACGCCCGCCAGGCCCAGCCAGCGCCAGAGGTCCTCGCGAAAACCCACCAACTCCATGCGCAGGCGGTTGGGATCCTCCGCCGCCCAGATCGTCAGGTCGACGATCTCGCCATCGGGCAACTCCCAGCCCAGGCCGATGGCGAAGACGTTCCAGTTACCGTCGGCCTCGAGGCCGCGAAACAGCTCCGTGCCGCGCTCGATCAGGCGCGCATTGGGCTGCGGCACCACGCCCACCAGCGAGGGCGAGCGCCATTCGCCCTGCGGCGTCATGGCGCCGCCGTGCAGGCTGGAACCGGGGCGGTTGAGGCGCGGCTCGGCGAGGGATTCGGGCATGACCGGCCTCCCGTCGGCATCGACCTCGATGGTCGACAGGATCAGGTAGACCACCGCCTCGAGGCGCTCGCGCATGTTCGCCTCGGCGGCGTTGGTGAAGACCCGGTCGATGGCGCCGCCCACGGCGGCCAGGGCGATCAGCAGGGCCAGCCCGGCGCCGACGAGCAGGCGGACCAGCAAGGAAGGCGAGGCAGCGTTGCGCGCGGCCACGGCCGGTGGTCAGTCTTCGTCCCGGCGAAAGCGGTAGCCTCGCCCGCGCAGGGTCTCGATGGGCTGCCAGTCGCCCTCTGGATCGAGCTTCTTGCGCAGCCGGCCGATGATCACCTCGATGACGTTGCTGTCGGGGTCGGCATCCTCGTCGTAGAGGTGCTCGTTGAGCTCCATCTTGGAGACGACCTGGCCGGGGTGCAGCATGAAGTACTCGAGCACCTTGTACTCGAAGGTCGTCAGTTCCATCGTCTCGCCGTCGAGGCGCACGTCCTGGCTGGACAGATTGACCTGCAGCGGACCGACGCGGACCTCGGGCGCGGCATGGCCGGCCGAGCGCCGCAGCAGGGCGTTGACGCGCGCCATCAATTCCTCGATGCGGAACGGCTTGGTGACATAGTCGTCGGCGCCGATCTCGAGTGCCTCGACCTTGTCCTGCCAGTCCGAGCGCGCGGTGAGTATCAGGACGGGATACTTCAGGTCGCGCTCGCGCACCCGGCGCACGATTTCCATGCCGCTCTCGCCCGGCAGGCCCAGGTCGATGATCGCCAGGTCCACGGGATATTCGGTGGCGAAGTGCAGGCCGTCGGTGCCGTCGGCGGCCAGGTCCACGGCATGTCCCTGCCGCTTGAGCGCGCGGCCTAGCAGCTCGCGCAGTTCGGTTTCGTCCTCGACCACCAGGATGCGCATCAGTCGTCTCCAGCCGGCACGCGCACCGTGCGAACCACGCCGTCTTTCGTGACAATGCGGATGACGTGGATCCGGCGTCCGTTCTGCTCGACGGTCTGGGCCGACACCACGCGGGCGTTGTATTCCTCCGCCACCCGCCGGGCGGCTTCCTCCAGCGTGATCGCCCAGGCCGACACCACCAGCGTGGCAACCAGGGTCAGCGCGATCAGCAGTTGGCGAAACAGTCGGTGCATGGCGGTCTTTCGGTCAGTGACGACCCGATTCTAGCGCGGGGGGATTAATCGATGCTGAACTTGCCGCGAGTTCGGGGAGAAGGTTTCAGGTTTCAGGTTTCAGGTTTCAGGTTTCAGGTTCCGGGTTCCGGGTTCCGGGTTCCGGCAATTGTGTCCAGAACCCCGAACCCCGAACACCGGACCCCTTCGTATTTTTCCTGAAACCTGAACCCTGAAACCCGGTCGGTCAATAAATTTCGGCGACGCAGCAGCGCAGACTGCCGCCCGCCTTCTCGATCTCGTCGAGCTCGATGCCGTGGACGGTGAAGCCCCAGTCCTCGAGCTTCTGGAGCTTTTCCTGCGGCAGCGCGTCGACGGCGGTCTGGCTCATGAACAGGTCGCTGAAGCTCAGCGCGATCACGTTGCCGGCGAAGGCTTCCTTCTCCTCGGAGGTGATCTCGAGCACGTGGCCGGGGAAGGCCTCGCCGATGGCCTTGGGCACCTCGGGGTCGGCAAAGGCCTCCGGGCAGATGATCAGGGCGCGCGAGGCGAGCACGGCCATGACCACGTTGGTGTGGTACTCGTGCTCGTCGAGGTCGAACTGGAAAGTCAGGCCCAGGTCGAAGGCCTCGTGCATGGCCTTGCAGCCGGCCTCATCGACGCGTTGGGTGATGCCGCAGAAACCGATGCGCCGGGCGCGGTCGAGCACCAGGGCACCGGTCAGCTCGGCCACCAGGTCCTGCCCGGACAGGTCGATCGTCTCGTAGTGCATCAGGTCCGTGAAGAAGGCGCGGATATCGGCGCGTTCGGCCTCGCGCTGGCGCTCGGGATGCAGCATCGCGCCGATGATCAGGCGCCCGGGCGCGGTCGCGAAGACGTTGTTGGGAAACACGTCGTCGGGCGTCTCCGGCTTGCCGGGGAAGCGCACCAGCGGGATGCCGCAGGCGGCAATCCGCTCGCTCAGGGCCCGGTGCTGGTCGAGCGCGCGATGCGGATCGACCTCCACGCCCGTGTCCATGTACTCGTTGTCGCGTGCGGTCTGGTCCGACACGCGGAATCCGGTGGGCTCGACCAGGAAGACCGCTCGCGGCACTGCCGGGCCGTCGGCGGTAAGCCAGCCTGCCGAAATCTGCTTTCTGAAGTCTGCCGGGGTTTTGACGATCACCTTGAAAAACTCTCTGCGGGGCGTGCGGGCTGCACAATATGCGGGCCGGACGGGCAAGGGTCAAGCGCCCCGGCCGAGACGATTGAAAATGGCCGACCGAACCGATTATTCTTGGCTCAGGGCAGTTGCATTGCGGGTGGACACCCTTGCTGACCGAACTGTTGTCTCTGAAATTTCTGGTCGTCTACGTTCTGGTCGGCTCGGCCGCTTTCGTGCACTACCGCGGCCAGGTGCGCCATCGTTTCCTGCGCCAGCTCACCGACCACTCGACCTTCATCGCGCCCTACAACGCGCTGATCTACCTGTTTTCGGGCGTGCCCAACCGACCCTACCTGGAGCGGCGCGACTTTCCGGAACTGGACCTGCTGCGCGACAACTGGGAGACCATCCGAGACGAGGCCCGCGCGCTGTTCGATCAGGGCCACATCCGGGCCGCCGACGGGCGCAACGACCTGGCCTTCAACAGCTTCTTCAAGCGCGGATGGACCCGTTTCTACCTCAAGTGGTACAACGACGGCTATCCCTCGGCCGAGGAACTGTGCCCGAAAACCGTGGAACTGGTCCGCCGGATTCCGAGCGTGCACGCCGCGATGTTCGCCGTGCTTCCACCGCACGGCCGGCTGGGTGCGCACCGCGACCCCTTCGGCGGCTCCCTGCGCTACCACCTGGGCCTGATCACGCCCAACTCGGACGACTGCCGCATCTACGTCGACGGCGAGCGCTATGCCTGGCGCGACGGCGAGGACATCCTGTTCGACGAAACCTACATCCACCGCGTCGAAAACGACACCGACCAGTACCGGGTGATCCTGTTCTGCGACGTCGAGCGGCCGATCCGCAATCCGGTGGTTCGCGCGCTGAACCACTTCATGATTCACCACGTGGTCAAGGCCTCGGCCACCCGCAACGTGCCGGGCGAAAAAGTCGGTTTCCTCAACCGGATCTTCGCCGGGATCGCCGCCGTCGGGGAAATGTTCCAGCGGGTCAAGGCCTGGAACCGCACGGTCTACTACACGGGCAAATACCTGCTGTTCGCGCTGCTGGCCTGGTGGCTGCTGATCCGGCCGCTGATCGGGGCGCTGGGCGCCGGGTAGGCTTCAGACCGCCGCCGCCCGACCGCGCTCGGCGGGCGGCTCCATCGCTTCGAGCAACAGTTCCGGCCGGGCGCCGTCGAGGTGCATGTTCTGGCTGAGGTGCCGGCGCCAGTGCCGCGCGCCGGGCTGACCGTGGAACAGGCCGAGCATGTGCCGGGCGACGTGATTGAGCCGGCCACCGGCTTCGATATGTCGGCGGGCATAGCCCACCATCGCCTCGACCACCGCCTCGCGTGACTCGGCGGCCGGCCAGCCGAGTTCCCGGCTCAGTTCCGCGAGAATCCAGGGGTTCTGGTAGGCCGCGCGGCCGAGCATCACGCCGTCGACCTGCTCGAGATGGCCGAGCGCGGCATCGATGTCGGTGATGCCGCCGTTGACGACGATCGTCCGTTCCGGGTGCCGCGCCTTGAGCGCGTGAACGCGATCGTGAAACAGCGGCGGAATCTCGCGGTTTTCTTTCGGGCTCAGGCCCGACAGCCAGGCCTTGCGCGCGTGCACGATGACCGTGTCGATGCCGCTTTCGACCACCGTGTCCACGAACTCCCGCAGGAAGGCCTCGCCGTCGAGTTCGTCGACGCCGATGCGCGTCTTGACGGTAACCGGGACGTCCACCGACTCGCGCATCGCGGCCAGGCAGTCGCGCACCAGCTCGGGCTCCTTCATCAGGCAGGCCCCGAATCGCCCCTTCTGCACACGATCGGAGGGGCAGCCGACGTTGAGGTTGATCTCGTCGTAGCCGAAACCGGCACCGATCCGCCCGGCCTGCGCGAGCTCCTCGGGATCGCTGCCGCCGAGCTGCAGCGCGACCGGGTGCTCCGCGGGATCGAAACACAGCAGGCGCTCGCGATCACCGTGGACGACGGCACCGGTCGTCACCATTTCGGTGTACAGCAGGGCACGCGGCGCCAGCAGGCGATGGAAGTACCGACAGTGGCGGTCGGTCCAGTCCATCATCGGGGCCACGCTGAGGGTTTCGGGTCGGGTCGGGAACACGTCGATCGGGACTCGCTTCATTTCGGTTTCCATTGTAACCGCTCCGGGTTCGTGACCACGGCAGCGTGCTTGCCGCAAGTCGTTGTCCTGTGGCATATTTCAGAACATCATTGATTCGCGATCGGCCCACCGAAGCCGGTCGTGCAGGGGGGTCGACATGCCGTCTCCGAACGATTCCGAGCAGCAGCCCGCGGAACGCAGCCATCCGTCGCTCGAGTGGCCGGTCGGAATGGCGCGGCGCAGCATCGAAATGACGGTGATGAACTACTGCGGCCTGACCACCATCCTGGTGGTGGCCGGCTTCGTGGTCTACCGATTCTTCACCGGCGACACCACTGGCGCGCTGATCAACGCCGTGATCGTGGCGATGCTCACCACCGTGCTCGCGCTCGGGCGGGTTCCCCGCTTCCGGCAGACGGCGCTGATCCTGTTCGGCTTCATCATCAGCCTTTCGTGCCTGCTCAGCGCCATGCTGGTCAGCCCCAACGGATTGTTGTGGACCTACCTGGT
>JAASTB010000169.1 GCA_021767625.1 Wenzhouxiangella sp. | reverse complement strand
GTCGGGCGCGTCGTGCCCGGACGCGAGCAGACGCTGGCCGAGCGAGAGCTCGCCCGCCTGCGCTTCGGCCAGGCCGCCGGCCTGCTCGACCTGATGCATCGCGTCGCCCCGGTGATCGACGGACAGGCCCAACTGCAGGTCGAGCGTCTCGACTACCGCGACGGCGTGCTCGAACTGGGCCTGCGCGCCCCCGACGTGGCCGCCCTCGAAGACCTCGAGCAGCGCCTGCGTGCGCTCGACCTTTCCGCCGAAGTGCAGACCGCGAGCCTGGACGACCAGGGCGCCAACGGTCGCATTCGCGTCAGCCGGGGAGGTGGCGCATGAACGCCTGGCAGCAGCTCGAGCCGCGCCAGAAGCGCCTGATCGGGCTGGCCGGCCTGGTGCTGCTCGCAGCCCTGGTCTATGTCTGGGTCTGGGAGCCTCTTGCCGAGGCCCGCGCCGCCGAGCGCGAGCGCATCGCCCAGCAACAGGCCCTGCTCAACTGGCTCGAGGCCGTCGGCCCCATGGCCGAACGCCTGCGCGGCAGCGGGCAGGCCAGCCGGGATCTCGGCGGGCGTTCCCTGCTCGGACTCGCCGACGAGACCGCGCGGGCCGCCGGACTGGCCGGCGCCATGGCGCGCATCGAGCCGACCGGCGACAACGAAGTGCGCGTCTGGCTCGAAGGTGCCGATTTCGTCGCCGTCATGACGTGGCTGGAGGACTTCTCCCGCAGCCGCCCCGTCCAGGTCAGCCAGCTCCAGGTCGACCGAGCCGGCGGCGAAGGTCAGGTCAACGTGCGGGTCACGCTCGTCGCCAATGCGTAAGATCATCTGGCTGGTCGTCCTGGCGATCCCGCTGGTCGTCATCGTCACGCTGCCCGCCCGGGTCATCGTGCCGCGCCTGGAAATCGGCGAGGACGTGCGCGACGTTCAGGGCACCATGTGGAACGGCCGAGCCGTCTGGCAACAGCCGGGTTTCGCGCCCCTCGACGTGCACTGGGACTGGGACGGCGGCCGCAGCTGGTCCTGGCAGGCGAACGGCGTCGGCGTGGATCTCGAGGGCCAGTGGCGCCTCAACGCCGGCGCTACCGAATTGAACGATGTGACCGGCAGGATCGAAATGAACCGGCTCGACGCGAGGATGTGGCTGGTCAACGCCCGGCCGCGCGGTCGCATCGAACTCGACGTGCGGCGCGCCCTGATCGCCGAGGGCCGGCCGCCGGAGATCGACGGCGAGCTGGTCTGGCGCGACGCGCGCCTCGAGGGCGCCGTGCAGGAATCCCTGGGCGAGATCACCGTGCGCCTGGACTCGCGCGAGCAGGGCCAGCGCGCGCGCGTCGAGTCCACCGAGCCGGGCGCCATCCAGGTGCGCGGCGGAATCGAGCTGGGCGCCGAACGCTATGACGTTGATTTGTGGCTGCGCGCCAGCGCCGACCGCCCCGAGTTGCTCCGCCAGATCGCCTGGCTGGGCGAGCCCCAGCCCGACGGGCAGGTGCGCGTGCGGCTCAGCGGTGCGCTGGGTTGGTAGGGGAATTCGAAACAGGAGGTTTGCAGGTGATCGATCTCGACGAGGCCATGCAGGTGGCCCTGGCCGCCGCCGATGCGGCTGACGACATCGCCATGCGGCATTTCGGCCGCGATCTCGAAGTCGAACTCAAATCCGACGAAAGTCCCGTGACCGTCGCCGACCGCGAGGCCGAGCAGGCGATTCGCGCGGTGATTCGTGAGCGCTTTCCCGACCACGCCCTCTATGGCGAGGAGTACGGTCGCGACGGTGACAGCGACTGCCTGTGGCTGATCGACCCGATCGACGGCACGCGCAGCTTCATCCGCTCCCTGCCGTTCTGGTCGACGCAGATCGCGCTCATGGTCGACGGCGAACTCGTGCTCGGCGTGTCCTCGGCGCCGACCTTCGGCGAGCGCGCCCGCGCCATAAAGGGGCGGGGCGCGTTCATCAACGACCGGCCGGTTCGGGTGCGCGACATCGAACGCCTTGAAGACGCCGACGTGTGTTTCGGCAACCTGCGCACGCTCTCGCGCGGCGAGGGGTGGGCGTGGATCGGAGAGCTGGTCTCCCGCGCCGCCCGCTCGCGCGGCTACGGCGATTTCTATTCCTACCATCGCCTGGCCGACGGCGGCCAGGACGTGGTCGTCGAGAGCGATGTCAACATTCTCGACATCGCCGCCCTGGCCGTGCTCGTGGACGAGGCCGGCGGCACGTTCACCGACCTGGCCGGCCGAAAGCCCGACCTGGACACCACCTCGGTGCTGGCCGCTTGCCCCGAACTGCACGCTCAGTTGCTATCCTCGCGTTCATGAGCGATCGTGAATCTTCCCGTCCCCTGCCGGTCGTCCACGACCGGCGCGAGCGCCGACCGGCCGACCTGTTCCGGGTCGAGCAGCTCGACCTGGAATTCGCCAACGGCGAGCGCCGCACCTACGAGCGCCTGATCAGCCGCGGCGTGGGCGCGGTGATCGTCGTGGCCATGCCCGACGACGACCACGTCCTGCTGGTCCGCGAATACGCCTGCGGCGTGCACCGCTACGAACTGGGCCTGCCCAAGGGCCGCCTCGAGCCCGGCGAGTCCTTCACAGAAGGCGCCAACCGCGAACTGCAGGAAGAATGCGGCTATGGCGCGCGGGAACTGAGCGAGCTGGGCCACCTGACCCTCGCACCCGGCTACATGACCCACCGCACGCACGTCATCCTCGCCCGCGACCTCTTTGAGTCGCGCCTGCCCGGCGACGAGCCCGAGGAAATCGAGGTGGTGAAATGGCCGCTCAACGACCTGGTCTCGCTCATCAAGCGCGACGACTGCAGCGAGGGGCGGACTATCGCGGCGCTTTACATGGCGCGGGATATGTTGGCGGCCGGCTGAAGCCGGCCGCGTTCTTTGGTTTTTTGGTTCTTTGGTTTTTTGGTTCGGCGCGTTGGGCGTTGGGGGCTCGGCTGCGAGTGGTGCCGTCGGTTGTTGCAGGGGTCTCGACACTTCGCGGGCGTCAGGCAGGGCGGTGCGACATGTCGAGCCTCACACCGCATCCAAAGGCACCGTCACAACTAAAGCGTATGACGTGTCGAGGCCCACACAACGCTCGGTGTCACCGACCTCACCCAGGCCCCCAGTGCTCGACGCGCCAAACCAAAACACCAAAAAACCAACCAGCCAACTCAGATTGGCTTCACGATCACCAGCACCACCACCCCGATCAGAAACAGCGCCGGTACTTCGTTGAACACCCGGTACCACTTCGAGCTGTGGCGGTTCTCGCCGCGGGCGAAGGTGCCGACCAGGCGCCAGCACCAGATGTGGTAGACGATGAGCCCGGCCACCAGGGCCAGCTTGACGTGCATCCAGCCGCCGGTGGTCAGATGCCAGGGCTCGCCGATCAGCGTCGCCAGGCCGAAGATCAGCGCCAGCGCGCCGCCGATATGGGTGATGCCCATCAGGCGCTTCTGCATCACTTTCAGCAGCTCCACGGTGTGCCCCGTGGGGTTTTCGGTGGCATAGACGAACAACCTCGGCAGGTAGAACAGGCCCGCGAACCAGGTGACGACAAAGACGACGTGAAATGCTTCGAGCCAGCGCATGCGGCGCTCCTGCGGGTTGATCGGGGCCGGTATTTTCGGCCATGCTTGTCTGGCGGGCAACTTGACGCCGCCCGGGCCGGCAATGTATAACCAACACGCACATCACAAAAAATTCATGAATTTACAACGTCATGAATTGGACAAGAACAACGTGCTGATCCATCCGGTTTGGGGCACATAAATTGAAGCGGTCGAGAGGCCGCTTTCTTTTTTTCCGCTTCCCGGGCACCTTTTCCCTCAGGAATTGAACGCAGCGGGAGCAAACGCCATATCATTGGTGTCCAAGGCAGCGACACGCCCGGAGCATGACCAGAATGAGCCAAACCGATCCCATGATCTTCACTCCCTCCGCCGCCGCGAAGGTGCGCGAGCTCATCCTCGAGGAGGGCAATCCCGAGCTCAAGCTGCGCGTCTACATCACCGGCGGCGGTTGTTCGGGCTTCCAGTACGGGTTCACTTTCGACGAAGAAGTCGACGACGGGGACATCACCGTCCAGCGCGAAGACGTCACGCTCGTGGTCGACCCCCTGAGTTTCCAGTACCTCGAAGGCGCCGAAGTGGACTACAGCGAAAGCCTGCAGGGCGCGCGCTTCGTCATCCGCAATCCCAATGCCGCGACCACCTGCGGGTGCGGTTCGTCCTTTGGCGTTGCCTGATTAGCTGCGTGACCCACTAACGCCTCCCGGGCCGGAGAAGCTGGCGCCCGATTGCCGATTCGTGTTATCACGGCGGCATGACCATCCTGATCGTCCTCATCGGGCTGCTCGTCAGCCATACCTTTACGGCCGTCGGCCGATGGCGTGATTTCGGCTGGCTGCTGTGGCCGACGCGGCAGTTGAGGGCGCGGTACCCGGGGCAGGCCTGGCTGGCGCTCGCCACGGTCATCGTCACCGTCCTGCTCGCCGCCTGGCTGGCGACGGCCATTGCCGTGCTGCTGCTGGGCGGCTTCGGCTGGGCCCTCCTGGCCCTGGCGACTTTCATCTACACCCTCGGTCCCCGCGATCTCGATCGCGACGTCGAACTGCTGCTCGACGACCCGGAGCACGCCGACGGCCGCGACGCGGCGCAGGCGCTGGGGATCGCCGCAGACGCATCCCCCGCCCAGGCCGGGGCCGCGGTCGTACACGCCGCCCGGACGCGCTGGTTCGCCATCCTGTTCTGGTTCACGCTGCTCGGCATTCCCGGTGCGCTGCTCTATCGCCTGTGCCAGAAGGCCATGAAGATCGAGGATCTCTCGGAAGGAGAGCTGGATTGGCTTGCCAGGCTGCGCTGGATCCTCGAATGGCCGGTGCTGGCGCTGATGACGGTCGCGCTGGGCCTGGTCACCGACCTCGATCGCGTGGCGCAGGCCTGGAAGCATTACCACCGCGACCGGGCCTGGTGGATCTTTTCGCCGCGCCTGGTCGACGAAGTCATGGCCGAAGTCCTCGGCGATGGCGAGTCGCGCGAGGCCGGGCTGCGCCGCGGTCACCAGTTGGCCTGGAGAATGCTCGTGCTCTGGCTGGTCGTGCTCAGCCTGATGCTGATCGCTGGGTGGATTGTCTGAGGCGTCGAGTTTCGGGTTTTAGGTTTCAGGGTGATGCAGTTTTCGGTTCTTCTGGAGGATTTCAATTGATTCGATTGATGGTTTTGTTCGCTGTTCTGGGCTGTTCCGGGCTTGCGTTCGGGGAGACCTGGGTGCGTTGCGGGGGCGTGATCGACGTCGATGCCGGTGAGCGGCTCGGCGCGCATACCCTGGTTCTTG
>JAASTB010000168.1 GCA_021767625.1 Wenzhouxiangella sp. | reverse complement strand
GAACACGGCCGCGCTTTCGGCCATGCCCCGGCCGGGCATGAAGTAGCTGTCGCCGTATTCGGGGGCGAAGGGCGTGTCGCCGCGCCAGTCGATCTTCGCCGTCTCGAGTGCGGGCAGGATGAAGTCGGGCATGTCGAAGGCCGGGCAAAGCCGACATTCTAAGACCGCGGCTGCGATGGGGGAGACGCGCAGGCGAAAATGTTATATCATACGATTTTCGCCGCCTTACCCCGCGAAGCCATGGCTGTCGTCTTCAACCCACCCGAACGAGCCACGCGTGCCAGCCTGCTGGATCGGGCGGGTATCTGCGTGTCCGCGGTGTGCCTGGTGCAGTGCCTGGTGCTCAGCCTGGCGATCGTGCTCGCGCCGATGATGTCGCTGGGGATCTTCGGCAGCGACCTGTTCCACCGCCTGCTGCTGTTGCTGATCCTGCCCCTGAGCCTGGGCGCGTTCTGGCTGGGTTATCGCAGCCACCGCAGTGTCGGCCTGTTGCTGGCCGGAATGGCGGGCCTGGCCCTGGTGTTGGCCGCCGCCTTTCTCGAGGCGACCGTCCTGCCTCCCCTGGCCGCCTCGGCCCTGACCTCCGCCGGGGGCATCACCCTGATCGTCAGCCACTGGCTCAACCTGAAGAAGCGCCGCCGCGTTTGCCTGCGTCCGGTGGCGTGAAGGGGCGCTGCCTTCTCGGCAGCTCGCCCGTTTGCTGATAGAATCTGCGCGAACTTTCACGGGACGGCTTCATGAGCGACATTCCTTCCGATCTGCGCTACGCAGAAAGCCACGAATGGGTCAGCCAGGAAGAAGAGGGCGTGGTCAAGGTAGGTATCAGCGACCATGCGCAGGAACAGCTGGGCGACCTCGTTTTCGTCGAACTGCCTGAGGAAGGCGACACCGTCAATCGGGGCGACGCCTGCTCGGTGGTCGAGTCCGTCAAGGCCGCTTCCGACATCTACTCTCCGGTTTCCGGGGAAGTCGTGGTGGTCAACGAGGCGCTGGCCGACACGCCCGAAATCGTCAACAACGATCCCTACGGCGATGGTTGGCTGTTCTCCGTGAAGCTCGACGATCCCGGCGAGCTAGACGAGCTGATGGACGCCGAAGCTTACAAAGAGCATCTGGCCGAGGACTAAATCCCTGAACGCCGACCGGCGAGCCGGTCGGCGCGCCTGACCGGTTCGGGCAGGCGATAGCGGGGCGTGCAGGCCAGGACCAGGTCGACGGCCGTGGCCAGGCTGACGCGGTGTCCGACCGACAGGTAGAGGGGGCGCACGCGGCTTCGGGTGCGGACCACGCGGCCGATCACTTCATCTCCGTCCACCAGGTCCACGGCGGCGCCCTTTTCGGGGCCCGGTTCATCGTGCTGGCCGCATAGCCGGCTCTTGCCCACGCCGATGGTCGCCAGCCCGGTCGTCACCCCCAGGTGGCAGGCGATGCCGAAGCGCCTCGGATGCGCGCGTCCCTGCCCGTCGCACAGCACGAGCTCCGGCGGGACGGCGAGCCGTTCCAGCGCGCCCAGGACTGCCGGAAGCTCGCGGAAGGAGAGCAGGCCGGGGATATAGGGCAGCTCGGTGGCCTGCTCGTGCACCACCTCGTCGATCGTTTCCAGTTGCGGGAAACGCATCAGCACGGCCGCGGCGCGCGTCGTGCGTCCCTCGTCGGGAAAGGCGGCGTCCACGCCCGCGACCAGCCCGGGCGGCAGGCGCAGGTCGTCGCGGTCGATGACACGGGCGGCCAGCTCGCGCTGGCGCTCGATCAGCGCTTTCGTGTCGATTCCCGCAGCCATCTATTCCTTCTCCGACCCCGGCGGGCAGCCAAACCGGCTTCGCCATGCCGCGTCGATGCGCTCGTGAACGCCGTCCTCGTCGAAGGGCGCCGGTTCGCGTCTCAGCCAGTCCATGTGGCGTCGCTCGAGCAGGCGCCGCCAGTCTTCGGCCAGGGCCCGGGCGGTCTCGTCGTCCAGCCATCCGGCCCGCGCGAGCGCATCGAGCTGCGCGTCGGTTCGCCGATGGGCGACCAGCTCCCGGTGCTCGGCGGCCCGGGTGAGTACACCCAGCTCGGCGAGGAACTGCAAGTCGGTCAGCGCGCGCTTGGTGGGCGATTCGCGGCGCTCGCGCAGTTGGCGTGCGCGCATTCCGGCCAGCTCGCTTGCCACAGACGCTTCCTCGCGCGGCTGCATCAGCACCGCTTCCCGCACGGCTTCGAATTCGGATTCCAGGGCCCGGTCGCCGGCGACCCATCGCGCGCGGATCAGGGCCTGGTGTTCCCAGGTCCAGGCCTTGTTGCGCTGGTACTCGGCGAAGCTTTCCAGGGTGGATACCAGCATGCCGGCGCGCCCGTTGGGACGCAGGCGCGTGTCGATCTCGAACAGGCGTCCGCCCGGCAGGGGCATCTGCAGGGAACTGACCAGGCGCTGGACCACGCGTCGCGGTGCCTCGCCCGAGCGGTGCAGGAACACCAGGTCCAGGTCGGACTCGAAGTGAAGCTGGCCGGCCCCGAGGTTGCCGTATCCGATGACCGCCAGGTCGGCGTCGCCGCTTCCGGCCAGCTCGAGTGCGCTGTCGACGATGGTGCCGGCCATGTCGCTCAGCTGCCGACCGGCGTCGATCGCATCGAGACGATCGTCAAGTTCAGCCAGGGCGGTGCGCAGGAAACCAGCCTGGCGCCAGCGCGACAGTGCCCACAGGCTGGCTTCCAGGTCTCCGGGGTCGGGCTTCGGGGCGGCGGGCAGTTCAAAGCCGTTGATCGGGTCGAGCAGGTCGTCGATGAGCTGGGGGGCGGCGATGATCCATTCGGCCACCCGCTGGCTGAGGTGGAAGACCCGGACGAGTCGCTCCAGGGTCTCCGGGCGCTCGCGCAGCAGGGCCAGGTAGGCCGAGCGCCGCGAGACCTGGTCGATTAGGCGCAGCAGGTCCGCCAGGCCGGTGTCGGGCGGGCTCTGGCGGCCAACGGCCTCGATGAGCTTCGGCATGAGCCGCTCGAGGCGTTGGCGACCCTCCGCGCTGAGCGGTCGTCGCTGCAGGTCGGCGTGACAGCGCGTGAGGTGCTCGGCGGCTTCCTCGGGCTGCAAGAAGCCGGTTTCGCGCAGGCGTTCGGCGAGGTCCTCCGGCGGCGGCCAGAGACCGTCGGCTGCTCGAGCCTGGGCTTCGGGCTCCCGAAAGCGCTCGCTGAAATAGCGGGTGACCACCCGGCGGTGGGCCGCCAGGGTCGATGCCAGCCCGCCCCAGTCGTCGAAACTCATGAGCTCGGCGAGCCGCTGGCGCTGCGATTCGTCTTCGGGCAGTTCATGGCCCTGGCGTGCGGTCATGGCCTGCAGGCGATTCTCCAGGATGCGCAGAAAACCATAGGCTTCCTGCAACTCGCCGGCCTCTTCGGGCGGGATCAACCCGAGTTTGGAACAGGCCTCCAGCGCGGGCAGGAAGCCGGTGTGCCGCAATTCGGCCTCGCGCCCCCCGCGCAGGATCTGAAGGCTCTGCACCAGGAACTCGAGCTCCCGGATGCCGCCGCGCCCGCGCTTGATGTCGTCGCGGTCGCTGCGCGCGCGGGCGTTGGCGTCGATGCGGCTGTGCAGGTCGCGCAGGCTCTCGAAGATGCCGTAATCGAGGTAGCGGCGGTAGACGAAGGGCTGCAGGGCCTCGATCAGCGCCCGCCCGGATTCGAGGTCGCCGGCCACGGGTGCGGCCTTGAGCCACGCGTAGCGTTCCCAGGTGCGTCCCTCGCTGAGAAAGTACTGTTCCATGGCCGGCACCGACCAGACCAGCGCACCCGACTCACCGAAGGGCCGCAACCGGGTATCGACGATCCAGGCGCGGCCGTTGGCGTCCACCGTGTCGAGCAGACGGATGAGCTCGCGCGCCACTCGCTTCATCCAATCGGCAGCATCGACGCGCTTGGGCCCGCTGCTGCGTCCCTGTGCGTCGTGGGCGAAGACCAGGTCGATATCGGAATTGAAGTTGAGTTCGCCGCCGCCGAGCTTGCCCAGGCCGAACACGATCAGGCGCTCGCGCCGGCCCAGGTCGTTCTCGATCCAGCCGTGGCGTTCGGCGACCTTTTTCTCCGCGGCGGCCAGCGCCAGCTCGATGCACTCGCCGGCCAGGTCGGAAAGCGCTTTTCCGGTCTCGGCGATGTCCGCCTCGCCGGCAAGATCCCGCCACAGGATGTGGATCGACTGTAGCTGCCGGTACCTGCGAAGCTCGGCCGCGGGATCGTCGGCCATGGCCGACTCGTCCGGTTGCGGCACTGCCTTTTCGGGGTCCGGGGCGTCCTCGAATCGCCGCCAGGCCTCCGCGACGAAACGGCAGTGCGAGCCGAGCAGCTCCTTGTCGGGGCGTTTGACAGCAATCTTCATGAGCGATCGATCGTTCGTGCCGCTTCCACCAGGGATCGAAAGAGGGCCTGCTGCCGCCTGCGTTGCGGCAGGTATTCCGGGTGCCACTGTACCCCGACGAGCCAGGGGCCGTCGGCCCGCTCGATCGCCTGCACGATGCCGTTGGATTCGACGGCGCCCACGGTCATTCCCGCCGCCAGCTCGTCGATTGCCTGGGAGTGCAGCGCGTTCACCCAGCAGTCTCCGGCCCCGAGCAGTCGGGCGATGCGGGTGCCGTCCTCGATCACGACGCGCTTTCGCGGCAGCACGGAACGGATGGCCGGGTATTCGTCGTAGAAGCCGACCAGGTGCTGGTGCAGGCTGCCGCCGAGGGCGACGTTGATCAACTGCATGCCGCGGCAGATCCCGAGCATGGGCAGGCCCGCTTCCTGCGCCTGGCCGATGAGGCGATGTTCGAGTTCGTCGCGGGCCCGGTCCGGACCGCCGCGCTTGGTGGTGAGCAATCGCCGCAGTCCCGCCATGAGGGGAAACAGCACCAGGCCGATCAGGCGACGCCAGCCACGGGCCCCGCGGTCGGTCATGTGCTGCGGCCGCGGCTGCTTGTGTTGCCCGTAGAGCCGCGGGCTGACGTCGGCGCCGCCGCCCAGGATCAGGCCGTCGAGGCGAGCGATGTCGGCCGGCCGGGAAGGGCGGATGCGCAGGGGGCGGCCGCCGGCGCGTCGCACCGCCAGGGCCGAGAACCACCAGGCGGCCAGGCCGCCCCGATCGGGGCCGGTCACGCCGATAACGGGACGGGTGCTCACGTGCGCAGCTTGCGCCAGGCCTGGGAGAGCCAGCGCCGCAGGGCGCTGGAGCGCGACAGCCGCCGGGCCCGAAGGCGTTCGAGGCGCCCGGGATCGTCGGCCAGCTTCTCGATAGCAATCCAGCGGTTCCAGACCGTGGCGAGCGACCAGTCCGGCTCGTCGATCAGGCAGTTGGGCAGGCGGTAGTGGAATGCCGGTCGCGGTTT
>JAASTB010000012.1 GCA_021767625.1 Wenzhouxiangella sp. | reverse complement strand
GTGCCGGTGCTCGGCGGCGTGGAAGTGCACCGCATGATCCCGCTGTCGCTCACCTTCGACCACCGCACGGTCACCGGCGGCGAAGCGGCGCGCTTCCTCAAGGCCATGATCGCCGACCTGTCGAAGGCAGAATAGCCTCTCCATGCTCGAACCGCCTCACGCAGAGTCGCCGAGTTGCAGAGAACGCAGAGTCAAGGAATTCTTTTCTCTGCGGACTCCGCAACTCGGCGGCTCCGCGTGAGACCGACGACCTCTGAGGTATCCTCAAGCGCATGAAGTCACACATCGCGCCAAACATGATCATCGGGGCCTGCGAGTGGGTCGCCCTGCCCGAGCTCGGCATCAACCAGCTTCGCGCTCGCGTGGATACCGGCGCAAAGAGCTGCGCCCTGCACGCGATGGATATCGAGCAGTTCGATCGCGACGGCGTCCCCTACGCCAGGTTTCGCGTGCCCATCGGCCGGCACGAAAACATGCGCTGGCAACGCTGCGAGGCGCAGGTTCGTCGTATGCGCCGCGTCCGCAACACCTCCGGCGAGCCAGAAGAACGCATCACGATCCGAACGCCCCTCATCGTGGGGCATTCTCGCTGGGATGTGGACATCACCCTGACCAATCGTGAGAGAATGCGTTATCGGATGCTGCTGGGCCGCACCGCCATGGAAAACCATGCGCTGGTCTACCCCGCACGCACGTTTCTCCAGGGCAAACCCCGCCTGTAGTCGATTACCGTTCGAGGGTCCTCAACGATGCGCATCGCCATTCTCTCTCGCAGCCGCCGGATCTATTCCACCCGTCGCCTGGTCGAGGCCGCGCAGGAGCGCGGTCACGACGTCAAGGTGGTCGACACCCTGCGCTGCTACATGAACATCGCCTCGCATCGGCCGACCATCCACTACCGTGGCGACCAGATCGAGCCCTTCGACGCGGTCATTCCCCGCATCGGCTCGTCCATCACCTTCTACGGCACCGCCGTGCTGCGGCAGTTCGAGATGATGGGCACCTTCCCCCTCAACGAGTCCGTCGCCGTGACGCGCTCGCGCGACAAGCTTCGCTCCCTGCAGCTGCTCTCGCGCAAGGGGATCGGCCTGCCGGTCACGGGCTTCGCCTATGCGACCAAGGATATCGGCGACCTCATCCAGATGGTCGGCGGCGCCCCGCTGGTCGTGAAGATGCTCGAGGGCACCCAGGGCATAGGCGTGGTGCTGTGCGAAACCAAGAAGGCGGCCGAATCCGTGCTGGAGGCCTTCATGGGCCTCAACGTCTCGATCATGGTTCAGGAGTACATCAAGGAGGCCGGCGGCGCCGACATCCGCTGCTTCGTCGTCGGCGGCAAGGTGGTCGCCGCCATCAAGCGCCAGGCCCAGCCCGGCGAATTCCGGTCCAACCTGCACCGCGGCGGATCGGCCAGCCTGATCAAGATCACGCCCGAGGAACGCTCGACCGCAGTGCGGGCGGCCAAGATCATGGGCCTCAACGTTGCCGGCGTCGACCTGCTGCGCTCCAACCACGGTCCGCTGGTCATGGAGGTCAACTCCTCTCCGGGCCTGGAGGGCATCGAGACGGCCACCGGAAAGGACGTCGCCGGCATGATCATCGGCTTCATGGAGAAGAACGCCCGCCACAACAAGACTCAGACTCGCGGAAGGGGTTGATTGTCAGGCACTTTTTCTGGTCGAGACGACTTGAAAAAAGTTCGCCGGACCCTATCTTAAGGCGTGCAGGCGAGGATCGCCTGCCGACGCACGTCGTTGTTGTTCGTTTTGCTTTCTGATTGCTGTGGAGGTGATTCGTATGGCAATGACCCATCTGACAACACCCACCCGCTGGTTCCGACGCTCGACCTCGGTGCCCGTCTCGCGACAGTCCGCCGGTACGTCGGATCTCGATCCATTCACCCGCATGCACGAAGAGATGAACCGGCTGGTCGACAGCTTCTTCGGCGACAGCGGTTGGGCACTGGATCGACCCACCGTCAACGGTAGTCGTGCGCTGATGCAGCCCCAGCTCGATATCTTCGAAACCGACAAGGCCTACAATCTAGCGGTCGAGCTGCCCGGCGTCGAGCGCGATGACATCGATCTGAGCGTGGACGAGGACGCCCTGATCATCCGCGCGCGAAAGGAGCGCAAGAGCGAGGAGATCGGCGACGACCAGTTCCACCGAATCGAGCGTAGCTTCGGCCGCTACGAGCGGATGCTCACGCTGCCGAGCGACGCCGACACTGACAACATCAACGCCGAGCTCAAGAATGGCGTGCTGGAGGTCACGATCCCGCGCCGCGAGGATCTGCAGTCGGCCAGCGGCCGTCGCATCGAAATCAAGGGCAGCTAAGCCCTCGCTCGATACTCGCGCTTCACTACCGCGGGGCGGCACTGTCCGCCCCGTTGTCTTGCTCGTGAGAGTCAGATCCCCAGCCGATCGAACTCCCGGATATTGACCAGCATCTCGTAGACCGCCTTCTCCATGCTCCGACGATCGGTAGCTTCCGACAGTCGCCGAATGCTGTCGACGATGGCGATCCACCAATTCATGTGAACCGCCGAAAGCTGCGCGGCAACAGCAACCAGGTCGCGAGTGAGCGACAGCGTCTCTTCTGCTTCACGCTTGATGGCTACCAGGCTGTCGAGGTCGGGGTGGCGCTCATCCAGGTCGGAGAGCAGACGATCGATCACGCCCGGCTCGGTTTCGAGCTCCTTCGAGGGGCTGGGCTCGCCCTCCGGATCCAGGAAGGCGATATCGAGCAGGGAAAGCAGGTCGCGGAAAGACCCCCTCAGGCTCAGCCACAACTCCTGCCGTCGCGCGTGCTCGCGTGAGCGCTGGATCATGCTCAGCAGGCCGAGCAATATGAAGCCTTCGATACAGAAGACGACCAGTTCAGGCACCAGTTCGTCGTGAAACGGATTGCTGGGCGCCGGATTGATGAAATAAAGCCACAACCCGATGCCGATGACGCCGAACAGCACCATCGGAGTGACCCACACTAGACGACTCATGATTCGTCCTCCGGTGCATCGACTCCGACGGCGAAAGCGCGCACCACGCGGCAAATCTTGTCGGCTTCGGCCTTGCTCAGGTCGAGCGGCAGGCCGGCGATGTGCACGACCCGGTTATCTGCGAGGGCCACCGGCACGACGTCCGACGGGTTCTCCGTACTTTCCAGCGCGATCCGCTCGGCCACTTCCTGATCCGGCCCGACCCCACTGCGCCCGCCTGGGCCGCGAGGAATGGCCCGCAGGCGTTCCGATCCCACCGTATCGAAGGCGGCGGGATTCTCGTTCCAGGCCAGGAAGTCGGCCAACGCCAGGCGGAAGCGCTCGGCGTAGAGTTCGAGCGCTTCGAGTCGAAGGCTCGACTCCTCGAGTTTGTGGAAACGCGAGGCGAGATCGTCGACGTCGACCTTGCGCAGGTCGGCCCGCTCTTCATCGGTCAATTCGGACGCCAGCTGCTCGACCGCGTTGCGCCGGCTGCGCGCTGACGCCGGATTGACCAGGCCCTCCATGCCCGCATACTTGAGAAACTTGAGCAGGCTGTCGACCGAATACGAGCCGTTGGGCATCATTGCGGCTGTCTCCCTTGCATACCGCGAGGCATCATCACAGCCGAGTATATCAACGCCGGGAGCGCAACCAGCGCAGCAGCCAGGCCAGCCCCAGCCCGGTGAGCAGCACCAGGTAGGCGGAGACGACGGCGATGATGTTTCGATTGAGATCCTCGAACTCCAGCGTCAGGTGAAGCCACACGAGCACGGCGGCCGCCACGCCGACGGCGGCCAGGGCCGGAAGCCGGTCGGCGATCCAGGACGCCCCGCGCAGCCCGCGGGGGCCGGAATAGGCATAGAGCCACAGCAGAAACAGGGTCACGGGGAGTAGAATCAGGGCATCGATCAACATCGCTTTCTCCAGAACGTTCAACTGCTTCGGCGGCCGCCCTCGAGCGGCCGGTTCATCTTCCGACCCACGACCAGCCCCAGCGCCGCTGCGAACAACCAGCAAACCAGCGAGAGCAGGCCATACCTCAAGCCGCGGGACACCCCCAGGTCGAGCAGTTCCACGCTAAAGGCCGAAAAGGTCGTCAACGCCCCGCAAAACCCGGCCATCAGGCCCACTGAAAGGCCCGGCGGCAGTCTGCGGATCCGCCCCGGTTCACTGAAGGCCAGAACCAGGCCGATCAGGCACGAGCCGGCCGTGTTGACGCCCAGAAGGGCCAGCGGCAGGCCGCCCGGCGCCGGCGGCCACGCCGCCAGTAACAGCATGCGCAGCATCCCCCCGAAGGCGCCGCCGGCCGCCACCGCCGCGTAAACCCCGGCCGAAACTCCCGCCTTCACGAGGCGATTCCCGCCGCGAACGCGCGCCCCGCCAGGGCGAACACCAGCCCGCCGACTGTCGAAACCAGCACATAGCCCACCGCCGCCCCCCGGCGTCGGGACTGCCACAGACCCACCGACTCCAGGCTGAAAGTGGAGACCGTCGTGTAACTGCCCAGGAAGCCGCCAAGCAGGAAACCGGACACCAGCGTGCCGGACGATTCGAGCGAGCCGGCGAGCGCGCCCGCCGCAAGACAGCCGCTGAGATTGACCGCCAGCGTCGTGGTCAAGGGATAGGCGAGTCCGCTGCGCAGCAAGTACTCGCCCAGGCCGAAACGGGCCACCGCCCCAAGCGCGCTGCCCAGGGCCACCCATGCCAGCTCGACCATCCCGGGCAGTGCAGTCACCGTGCCTCAGGAAGCGACGATCTCGAATTCGAGTTCCGGCAGCCCCGCCACGCGAGCGCATACGCGCTGGCCAGGTGCCAGCGCCGACACCCCGGCGGGCGTGCCGGTGAACACCGCATCGCCGGCGGCCAGCGTGACGGTTCGCGAGAGCTGCGCGAGCAGCTCGGCAACGGGCCAGATCATCTGCCCGAGCCGGCCGGCCTGGCGTCCCTGGCCGTCCACGGAAAGGGCGATGGCAGTTTCGGCTTCGGGCTGCCAGTCACGCACCGGAACGATCAACCCGACCGGTCCCGCCTGGTCGAAGCCCTTGCTCATTTCCCAGGGCTGGCCGGCCTGCTTGGCTCGCGCCTGCACGTCGCGACGCGTCAAGTCGACGCCGACGGCGTAGCCGAAGATTGCCGTCGCTGCCTGTGCCGGCGTCAGATTGCGACCGCCCGACGCCAGCAGAACCACCAGTTCGACCTCGTGATGAAGTTCGCCGGTGTCCGGCGGGTAGTCAACGGTCTGGGCGTGGACAAGCGCCTGTGCGGGCTTGGAGAAGAATACCGGCGCCGATCGCTCCGGATCGACCCCCATCTCGCGCGCATGATCGGCGTAATTCCGGCCCACGCACCAGGCGTGTCGGACGGGAAACGACCGCCCGTCGCTCACCGGCAGCATCGGCGGCTGCCAGGACACTGCGGCTTCGCTCATCCCAGCGAACGGATGCCGACGGCGTCGCGCAGCTCGGCGATGAACGGCCGGCTGAGCTCGCGCGCCTTCTCCGCGCCGCGCTCGAGTTCCTGCTCGACCTTGTGCGGGTTGTTGATCAGTGCCTCGTAACGCTCGCGCGGGCCTTCGAGCTCGGCGTTGACCAGCTCGAACAGCTGCTGCTTGACCTCTCCCCACGCGATGCCGTCGGCAAAGGCCTGGCGCATCTCGGTGCGCTGGCGCTCTCCGGCGAAGGCGGCATATACCGAATACACGGCCGCCTTGTCCGGATCCTTGGGCTCACCCGGCTCCTGGGAGTTGGTCTTGATCTTCATGATCGCCTTGCGCAGCTTCTTCTCGGGCAGCCACAGCGGGATCGTGTTGTCGTAGCTCTTCGACATCTTGCGCCCGTCCGTGCCAGGCAATGTGGCCACGTGCTCGTCGACCTGGGCCTCGGGCAGTACGAAGTGCTCGCCGTAGCGATGATTGAAGCGCTGTGCGATGTCTCGGGCCATCTCAAGGTGCTGGATCTGATCCTTGCCCACCGGAACCTGGTTGGCGTTGAACATCAGGATATCGGCGGCCATCAGCACCGGGTAGCAGAACAGCCCCATGGTGATTCCGTAATCGGGGTCGTCGGACGCGCCGACATTGTCGTCGACGGCCGCCTTGTAGGCGTGGGCGCGGTTCATCAGTCCCTTGGCCGTCACACAGGTCAGAAGCCAGGTCAGTTCCGGAATCTCGGTGATGTCGGACTGCCGGTAGAAGACCGAGCGCGAGGTGTCCAGGCCCAGGGCGAGCCATGTGGCGGCGATTTCGAGGGTCGACTGCTGCACGCGGGCCGGGTCCTCGCACTTGACCAGGGCGTGGTAGTCGGCGAGGAAGTAGAACGAATCCGTTGCGGCGTCGCGGCTGGCCGCGATGGCCGGCTTGATCGCACCGACGTAGTTGCCGAGGTGCGGCGTGCCGGTCGTGGTGATGCCGGTGAGAACACGCTTGTTGGCAGTCATGGGCTGGCAGCTGGGGTATGGTCGAAAGGCGTTATTGTAAGCGGTCGAAGACGCCCACCGGAGCGCAATCATGGCAAGCCAGTTGATCGAAGCGACCTACACCGCCACGCGGCCAGAGCGAAACGTGGAGGAGCTCGCCGAGGCCGTGGCGCGAGAGCAGAGCCTGGAGATCGTCCCGGAGCTGATCCCCGAAGCGATCCGCGAGCGGCTTCTCGGACGCGTGCTCGACGTACAGCGTATCGAAGAGGACCGCTGGGCGATGCGCATCGGCTATCCCGTGGAACTGGCGAGCGGGCAGACCGGCCAGCTCCTGCAACTGCTCTACGGCAACGTTTCCTTCTATCCACGGATTCGACTGACCGACCTGGCCCTGCCCGAGGCCTTGCTTCAGTCACTGCCCGGGCCATTGGGCGGCATCGATCGAATCCGCGAACTCAACGGCGCCGGCAACCGGGCCATGCTGATGACCGTGCTCAAGCCGCGCGGCAGCCGACCCGAGCAGCTGGCAGACCTCGCCCTGCGCTTTGCCCGCGGTGGCGGCGACCTGCTCAAGGACGATCAGAACCTGGTCGAAAGCGACGTGCAAGCTTTCACCAAAAGAATCAGAATGTGCAGTCAAGCTATTGATAAAGCACGTGAAGACACGGGCAGAACATGCCTCTACCTGCCGCATGCCGCCGGCAGCGGCGATCACCTGAAACGACAGCTCGAAGCCGTCGCCGAAGCCGGCCTCCACGGTGTCGTGCTCTGCCCCTGGGTGATGGGCCTGGAATCGGCCGCCACGGCAGCCCGGGAATTCGGCCTGATGTGGCTGGCCCACCCGGCCATGGCCGGAAGCCTGACCGAAGCTCACGAGCGCGGCGTGAGCACCGCGGTGCTGCTCGGCACCCTCGTGCGGGCGGCCGGCGCGGACATCAGCATCTTTCCCGGCAGCGGCGGGCGGATCAGCTCGGGCCACGACGACGAACGCGCAACCTGCCTCGCCCTGACGGCGCCGCTGGGTTCCCTGCGGCCCACCCTGCCGTGCACGGGCGGCGGCAAGAAACTCGAATCGGTGGGCGATGCCGCCAGGCGACTTGGCCCGGAATACGCCGTTCTCGTGGGCGGGGATCTGCTCAGGCAGGGCGACAAGCTGGAGGAGGCGACACGCCGAGCGGTGTCGGAGCTGACAAGCCCCTGAAAGCGTCAGGCGCCGCGCGCGCCCGGATCGACGGGAATCGGCTCCATGTCGTCGTCGACGGCGACCATGGCCAGGTGCCCCTCGATGGCGAGCTTCTGCTCGCCGCTGCGGGCATTCTCGAGCATGATCTGCACGCGAACGGTCGCCGATGTCCGCCCCACGCGGGTGACTTCGCCGATCAGCTCGACGATCGCGCCCTGGGGGATGGGCACCTTGAAGTCCACGCGATCCATCGACACCGTGACGACCTGGCAGCGCGCGAACCGCGTGGCGGTCAGGAAGGCCACCTCATCCATCCACTGCAGGGCTGTGCCGCCGTAGAGCGTGCCGATGGGATTGGTGTCCTGGGGGAACACCAGCTTGGTGATGCGCGTTATCGACTGCGCGATGCGGTCAGGCTGAGCGTTCATCCGGGCAGTATATCGGAGCGACGGGCCGGCGGCGGGACAAAAAAGAGCCCCGCGGCATCGCGAGGCTCGAACACGGGTTCGGGGCACGAACCCATGGCACAACCATCAATCGGAAGAATACACCGGGCTCATGCAGCCGCCTTCACACCGCCTCGAAGGCCCTCGGCGTCGAAGACGGTGGCCACGGCATGCATCACCGAGGCAATGCGCACGGCGTGCTGGACCACATTACTGCCCACTCCGGCCTGCTTGAGCACCTTTTCGTGGCTGTCGATGCACAGGCCGCAGCCGTTGACCGCCGAGACGGCCAGCGACATCAGTTCGAAGTCAGCCTTGTCGATGCCCGGCCGACCGATGACGCTCATCCGAAGCCCGGCCGGCATGCTGCCGTACTCTTCGTTGGACGCCAGGTGAACGAAACGGTAGTAGACATTGTTCATGCCCATGATCGCGGCAGCTGCTTTCGCGGCGTTGAGCCATTCCTCGCCGAGCTTCGGCGTGACTTCTTCTTCGACCGCCGCGAGCAGCTCCTGGTTGCGGGCGGCGATGGCCGTTGCCAGCGCCGTGCCGAACACCTGCTCGTCAGACATGCCGTCGGGAGCGCGGTCGGGGTCGAGGACATTGCCGATATTGATGCGCAGGTCCTTGGCGTAATCTGGGATGTGCTGTTTGATGCTGTCGATGCTCATGCAATCACACGTTTGCTGGGATGAGTGGAGTTCGGAAGGCCCGGACAAGCCGCGCCCGGCGGGCGCGGCTTGCCGGGAGGACCTGATTCGACTGGGTCGATCAGGCCGCCTGGAGGACGTCGTCGCCCGGCTGCCAGTTGCAGGGGCAGAGTTCGTCGGTCTGCAGCGCGTCGAGGATGCGCAGCACTTCCTTCGGATTGCGGCCCACGCTCATGTCGGTGACCGACACGTGGCGAATGATGCCCTGAGGATCGACCAGGAAGGTGGCGCGGGTGGCCACACCCTCTTCCGGGTGCAGAATGCCCAGCGCGGAGCTCAGCTCACGCTTGACGTCGGCGAGCATCGGGATCTGCAGATCCTTCAGGTCGTCGTGATGCTGGCGCCATGCCAGGTGCACGAACTCGGTGTCGGTGCTCGCGGCGAGAACCTGGCAGTCACGATCGGCAAATTCGTCGGACAGGTCGCTGAAAGCCTTGATTTCGGTCGGGCAGACGAAGGTGAAGTCCTTCGGATAGAAGAACACCAGCTGCCACTTGCCCTCGTAGGTGTTGTTATCGATGTCGGTGAAGGCGGACTCCATGTCCGTGGCCACGGTGGCCTTCAGCTTGTAGTTGGGGAACTTGTCACCAATCGTCAGCATTTTACTGAAACTCCTTGTTTTTTCATTGACTTGAATTAATACATCCGGCGGGCAACTTTACCCCGCCGAACAGTAGGGTCGGGGCGGGCGATGGCCTTTTCAAATTGATTGTCCCAATGATTCCCATAGTTACTTGATATGATGCGCCACATGAACCTCCGCGCCCTCCAGTACCTCATCGCGTTGGCCGATGTTCGCCACTTCTCGCGCGCCGCCGAGCGCTGCCACGTCAGCCAGCCGACGCTGAGTACGCAGATCCGCAAACTCGAAGACGAACTGGAAGTCCAGTTGGTCGAGCGTCACCCTCGCCAGGTGATGTTGACGCCCGTCGGCGAGGAGATCGTCGCCCGCGCACGCACGCTGCTCGGGGAAATGGAGGCCATCCGCGCCATCGCGCGACGTTCGCGCGACCCCCACAGCGGCACGGTTCGCATCGGGATCTTTCCCACGCTTGCACCCTACTTCCTGCCGCACGTCATTCCGAAAATCCGGCAGGCTTTCCCCAGGCTGGCACTGCGGCTCTACGAGGAGAAGACCGAAGACGTCATCCGGATGCTGGGCGAAGGCAAGCTCGACGCCGGGCTGCTCGCTCTCCCCCTGTCCGAAGAGTGGCTGGAAAGCCGGACCCTGTTCGAAGAGCCCTTCGTGCTCGCCGTTCCCGAGAGCCATCCCCTCGCAGCCAGAAAAGAGGTTCGGATGGAGGATCTGGCCGACCAGGAGCTGTTGCTGCTGGAGGACGGCCACTGCCTGCGCGATCAGGCCCTCGAAGTCTGCCAGTTGACCGGCGCCCACGAACAACTGGACTTCCACGCCACCAGCATGGAGACATTGCGGCACATGGTCGCAGCCAATACGGGAATTACCCTGATGCCGACGCTTTCGGTGAAGCCGCCCCTGGCCAATACCGACAATCTCGTCACCCGGCCCTTCCGTGAGCCGGGCCCCAAGCGCACCATCGCGATGGTCTGGCGCAAGTCCTCGGCGCTCGCCGACTTTCTGGAGGAGCTAGCCGAAATCTTCGCGGCCATCGACCCCGAACTGCTCGCCCCGCCGGGGACCGCCGCGAGCGGCTGACCCGAGCGGCGCGCAGCGCCGGCTATTCTTCGCCGGAGCCCTCGGGCGCCACGAGGAGATCCTCCACCGTCGGCCTCAGGCGCTCGAAGCGATCGCTCTCCAGGGCGAACTGCCAGGGCGAAAGCCGGCCGTCGACGGCGACGATGTCGATCTCGACTCCGGCAGCCTCCTCCGCGGTCACCGACCCGCCCTCACCTTCTGCGGTTGCAGGATCCTCCGACGCCCCGGATCCGGATGCCGCCTCCTCGCCAGCCACCCGGAAGTGCACCCAGTCGCCCGCCTCGTCGGTAAACGTGGTCGCCGAGAAGAGCATGCCGTCGCGCGTCGTGAACACGGTCTCTACGGCGTCCGCGGGTACCGATGCCGGTTCGTGGGGCCGCACGTCGGCCATATTGAGTTTGGCCAGCGCGTTGGCCGTCTGCCGCAGCTGCCAGGCCTGCTTGACTTCGCGATCGGCAGGCGGGTCGAGCATCACCCAGACGCTGCCCTCCGCATCACCGGGCCGCAGCTCGACACTCTCTTCACCCGGACGCCGCACCGACACTTCGCGGATGTCTGCGGCCGGGATGTCCATGATGGCGCGCTCGAGCCACTCCATCCGCTCGACGGGAACGTCCAGCGAACGGCCGGTCAGCCAGGCCTGCTCACGCCCTTCCAGCCGAACGTAGCGACCAATCTCCGCCGGATCCCGCTTGCCGAGGATCAGCGAGGGCACATCACTGTCCGGGAAACGCAGCAGGATTCCGCCGCCCGCCTCTTCGCCCGGGGACGCCACGCCGAGACGCGGATACCATTCCGGATTGGCGGTGCGCGCTTCGAGCCGGCGCGCGGCGGCCAGGTCGCGCAACAGGTCGTGAATGCGGGCGAAGTCCGCTTCGTAGTCGTACTTCTCGCGCATGCGCCATCGCTCCCGCGCCCGGTGCAGGGTCGCGACCGTCCGGCCGTCAGGGGCGACGATCTCCATGGCGTCGATTTCGTTGATCCGTTCGGCCAGTCCGGGCAGGAGTTCGCCGTCGCGTTCACCGGAAACCGGCTCGTGCGCCCGGTCGACGAGCAGCAGCGCCAGCACCACGGCCAGCAACGTGGCCGTTCCCAGCATCAGCAGATTGCGAGCGTTCATGCCCGGCCTCCTTCCTCCAAAGCGCGCACTCGTCGCTGGCGCCTGCGGCGCCAGGCCATCCCCAGGGCGAACAGCGTCACGAGCGCCGGCATCAGAACGATGTTGACGATCTTTATGCGCGTGCCCAGGGCCTCGATGTCCTCATCGAGCTCCCGGCGCACCTGGCGCAGCTGTCGCCGAATCTCCAGGCGTTTGTCCATGAACCGGTCGAGTTCGGCCTCCTGCTCCTCGGTGAGGATGTCCAGGTCGGTATCCCCGCGCGCCTGCTGAAGCTCGGTCAACCGCTGCTCCGCTTCGGCCAGCTCCGCTTCCAGGCGCTGTTCGGTGGCACGCAGGTTCTGCTCGGCCTCGCGGCGCAGGGATTCGACCAGGGTGAAGGGTCGGCTCGACGTCGCCCTCGAACGAACGCTGATGAGGTCGGCATTGCCGATCAGGTTGTCGATGGCGTTGATGACGAAATCGCCGTTGTCGGCGAAGGGCTCGAGCATGGTCGTGCCGAAGAAGCGCTGGCGCGAAACCCAGTAGCGGTCGGCGAGCATGTCGACATCGGCGACCACGATCGCGTTGAGCGGGTAGCGCGACGAGGTATTCGTCGCCCCCCCTTCCGCGTCCGGGCCCTCGGTGTTCTCGCCATCATCGGTCAGGACCCTCGGCACCTCCCCCGTGAATCTCGCTGCCAGGGTGTAGCGCTCACCGGTCGCGCCCATCTGGTCCATCAGCTGCGAGGGATCGGACAGAAACTGCAGGCGCTGGGTTTCCATCAGCCCGGCCTGCTGGCTGGACTGCATCAGGAAATCCATCTCGAGCGGGCTCTCCTCGGTGAGGGCGAGCCGGCCGACGCTGGCGAGATTGACCGCGTCCAGTTCACCGGTGATCACGTCTTCGGCGTTCATGTCGTCCGCGGTAACTCCGAGGATGCCGGCATGGCGGACCGGGCGCTGACTCTGGGCTGTATTGACCTGCAGCGCCAGACCCGCGTCGGCGACGAATTGATCGGTCGCGAAATCGATGCCCCAAGCCTGGAAAAGCGCCTCCAGGTCGGAAGAGCGCTCCATGTTCATGGCCGCCATGGGATCGTTCGGGTTCTCGGGTGTGGCCGATTCGGCATAGGGATCGACGAAAGCCAGAAGACGGCCGCCTTCGACCAGGAATCGTTCGATATCGGCCAGGAGCGAATCGGACAGGTCCTGCGGATGCACGAGCACCAGCACGTCGAGATCGTCGGGCAACGCCTCGTCCTCGGCGTTGACCGACTCGACATCGAACATCTCGTTGATCTGGTCATGGATCGCCCAGGGTTCGCGCTGCTGCCCGGTCGCCATGTCCATGCCTCCGTCCATGTCGATCCCGCTCAGCAGCGCGGCGCGCGGCTTGTCGGGCCTGCTTAGCAGGTAGACCATGCGGGCGAGTTCGTACTCGAGAAACTGCTCGCGCGCCGGCGAGATGAAGGGCAGGACCTCCAGGCCGTCGATCATGTTGGTCCCGACGATACCCAGGTACAGGTTGTCACCGCCGCTGCCCACCGGCACGGCCTCCAGCCCGTAGCTCGCCGCCTGGTCCTCGGCCTCGCTGAAGGGCTCGGGATCGATGCGACGGACCCGGAGATTGCCGTCGGCCTGCTCGGCCATTTCGTCGAGCAGTTCCTGCACCCGGCGCGCGAAATTGCGCACCATGGGCAGGTCAGAGCTGGCCTCCTCGCTGAAGAAGAACTCCAGGGTCACCGGCTCCTCGAGGTCCTCGAGGATATTCTTCGTTCCCGGGCTCAGCGTGTAGAGACCCTGCTCGGTCAGATCGATCCGCACGCCCTGCAAGGCGGCACCGCCGAGAATGGTCAGCGCCAAAAACAGGATCGCGAGCAGCACCAGCCCGGTTGCACTGTAGACGTTCTTCATGGCTCAATCCGCCTTCTTCAGTTCGAGCACGATGCGATTGGCCAGCAGCCAGAAGCCGATGACCAAGGCGAAGTAGACGAGATCGCGCAGGTCGATCACGCCGCGGGAAATCGAGTTGAAGTGCACCAGGAAGCTCAGGTTGGCCACGCCGTCGAGCAGCACCTGCGGCATCCAGGCCCGGAACAGGTCGAGCACCATCGGCAAGCCCGACAGCAGGAAACCGAAGCAGACCACCACCGACAGGATGAAGGCCACCACCTGGTTGCGCGTCACCGCCGAAAGGGCCGCGCTGATGGCGAGCATGCCGCCGGCCATCAGCCAGCTGCCGACGTAGGCGGCCACGATCACCCCGTTGTCGGGATTGCCGAGGACATTGACGGTGATCCAGATCGGAAACGTCAATGCCAGGGCCAGGCCCACGAACAGCCAGGCTGCGATGAACTTCCCGACTACGGCCTCCCCGATCGTCAACGGGAGGGTCAACAACAGTTCCACCGTGCCGTACTTGCGCTCTTCGGCCCACAGGCGCATACCCACGGCCGGAACCAGGAACAGGTAAAGCCAGGGGTGGAAGCGGAAGAACGGTTCCAGGTCCGCGATTTCGCGTTCGTAAAAGCCGCCGAGATAGAAGGTGAATGCCGACGACATCACCAGGAATATGACGATGAAGACGTAGGCGACCGGCGTGGCGAAATAGCCCACGAGTTCCCGGCGCATGATGGTCCGGACATTTTTCAGGTTCATGCCGCCTCCTCGCGCGTGATGGTGCGGAACACCTCGTCGAGCCGGCCGGGTTCGTACTGGAGCTGCTGGACTTCCCAGCCCTCGGCCTCGATCAGGCGGCTGACGGCCTGGAAAAGGTTGCCCCGGCCGGAGGGAAAGACGGTGACGCGCGCATTGCGGACCTCGACCTCGCGTGCCTCGTCGAGACGGCCCAGCCGGGAAGCGGCGCGCTCGGGATCGTCGACGTGCAGGGTGACGGCATTGTGGTAGCGCGAACGCGTCAGCAGGCCGGCCGGCGTATCGTCGGCCAGAAGCCGCCCGCTGGCGATGATCATCGCCCGGCTGCACAGGGCGTCGACCTCTTCGAGGATGTGCGTGGAGATGACGATGATCTTGTCGGGCGCCATCTCGCGGATGAGGTGGCGCACCTGCTGCTTCTGGTTGGGGTCCAGGCCGTCGGTCGGTTCGTCGAGAATGAGCACCGGTGGATCGTGCAGGATGGCTTGCGCCAGGCCGACCCGGCGCTTGAACCCCTTCGAAAGGGTTTCGATGGTCTGCTCCATCACGCTGCCCAGTTCCAGCCGGGCGGCTGCATCGGCCACCCGCCGGTCGCGCTCGGCGCCAGAGAACCCGCGGGCGTCGGCAATGAACTGCAGCAGCTGCGAGACAGTCAGCTCGCCGTACAACGGCGCGCCTTCGGGAAGGTAGCCGATCATCCTGCGGGCCGCCACCGAATCCCGACGAATGTCGTGACCGAAAACCTCGGCCGTGCCGGATGTCGGGGAAAGGAAGCCGGTGAGCATCTTCATGGTGGTGGATTTGCCGGCCCCGTTGGGGCCGAGGAAGCCGAGGACGGTTCCGGGTTCCACCTCGAAGGAAATATCGTCGACGGCCAAAAGGGTGCCGAAGCGACGGGTCAGATTCCTGGCTGCAAGCATCCGTCCGTTCTCTTTGTGTTGGTTGTTGAACACGAGCCGCCACGGCGCAATAGGGCCGGGCCCGCGATTTTTCAAGACCGCCCAGAATCGCGGCGAGTTCCCGTTGCCGACGATAACAGGTCTTTCCACCGCGACGGGAAGCGGTTACGTTATCTCCCGGTATGGAACCGACAATCCTCGACCACCTTCCCGACGGCCTGCTCGACAGGCCCGCCAGTCGACTGCACGAAGTGCTCGACGGGCCCACCCTGCTTCACCTTCCGGGGCGGCGCCCGCGGCCGCTGTTCGTGTCCGTGCTGCAGCACGGCAACGAGATCTCCGGCTGGGAGGCCGTCAGGCGCCTGCTAAAGGGCCGCTACGCCCGGGACCCGCTGCCGCGCAGCCTGATCCTGCTGATCGCCAACGTTCGCGCTGCCTCACGCAACCGGCGCTACCTATCCGACCAGCCCGACTACAACCGCTGCTGGCCCGGATCGGATACCGAAGCCGGCGAGGTGCACCGGCTCTTCGAACGGATTACCGGCCACGTCCGGGCCCAGAAGCCCCTGGCCAGCATCGACATCCACAACAACACAGGGGAAAACCCGCACTACGCGGCGATCAACCGGACGGATCCCGCGCACCTGCGCCTGGCCGCGCTGTTTTCGCGAACCGTGCTGTACTTCACGCAGCCCAGGGGCGTCCAGTCGATGGCCTTCGGTGAATTCTGTCCTGCCGTGACCCTCGAATGCGGCCCGCCCTCGCGGCTGGACGGCGCCGACCACGCCCTGTCCTACCTCTCGTCGATTCTCAATGCCGAAGAACTGGATCCCCGACCGCCGGCGCCGGAGGACATCGAGCTCTTCCAGATGGTGGCAACCGTCAACCTGCCCCCGGCGCACTCCTTCAGTTTCAGCCCGGACGGCTCCGACATCGTGCTGCGCGAGGACCTCGACCAACTCAACTTCCGCGAGCTGCCGCCCGGCACCCGCCTGGGCCACGTCAACGCGCCGGTCGACCCCGCTCTGCTGGTGCGCGGGCACGAGGAAGTCGACGCATCCGCCGTGTGGTTCAGCGTGGACAAAGGCGATATCCTCACCAGCAGGCCCATGATGCCGGCCATGCTGACCACCGACGAACGCGTCATCCGGCAGGACTGCCTCTGCCACCTGATGGAACGCATACCGGCAGGAAGAGCCGCGCCGGATACGGAAGACTGGCACGAGCTGCCCGAAAGTCGCCCCTGACCCCTGTAGTCGAAGGAGATATCGACAAATGAACGTGTTTTCCGCAATGGTCGCCATCGCCGCCATCATCGGAATCGTGGCGGTCGCCCGTCACTGGTTCGAGTCGCGCCGCGGCCAGGGAATCGACCGGGAGCATTTCGAGCGCGTCGAGATCGAGCTGCGCGAGCGCATCGAGACCCTCGAGCGCATCGTCACCGACCAGCGCGAAAAGCTCCGGAAGCAGATCGATGAGCTCTGAACACGACAGCCCGATCGCGCGACTGGTTCGCCTCTTCTTCAAGGGGCTGGGCACGATCATCCCGATCGCGCTCACGCTGCTGATCGTCCTCTGGCTGGCCGGCATCGCCGAACGCGGAATCGGCTCGCTGATCAAGACCGTGCTGCCCGAAGACTGGTACATCACGGGCATGGGCCTGGTCGGCGGGATCGTCCTGGTCATCGCCATCGGGCTGCTCAGCCAGGTCTGGCTGTTCCGCAAGCTGATCGACCTGGGCGAGGCGATACTCGACCGCATGCCCGTCATCAAGTCGATCTTCCGCGCGACCAAGGACTTCGTGGAGTACTTCTCGAGCGACGACGCCGAACGCTTCACCCAGGCGGTGATGGTGCGCCATCCGGACCTGAAGATCGGCATGATGGGTTTCGTCACCCGCGAGGATTTTTCCAACCTGCCCTTCGGCGAGGAAGGCGAGGTCGCCGTCTATCTGCCTTTGAGCTACCAGGTGGCGGGCTACACGATCTTCGTGCCGAAGGAATGGTGCGAGCCGGTGGACCTGCCCTTCGAAGATGCCCTGCGGCTGATCCTGACGGCGGCGATGTCGCGGCGAGGAGGTTAGAGATAGAGCAAATTCGAAATACGAAGCACCAAATCCTAAGGCAACTGCGAAAACTGGTGCCTCGAATTTCGAATTTGACCGGGCACGGAGCCGGGCTGTGCCCGGCCCCGTTCCCCCATTAGCGTTGGTCGATCGAAGGGACCGCCCGATCCTCAGGCCCGATGTAATCAGCGCCCGGTCGGATGATGCGGTTGTTGGCGCGCTGCTCCATGATGTGGGCGCACCAGCCGGTTACGCGCGACATCACGAAAATCGGCGTGAACAGCCCCGTGGGAATACCCATGAAGTGATACGCCGAAGCGTGGTAGAAGTCGGCGTTGGCGAACAGCTTCTTCTCGTCCCACATGGTCTTCTCGACGATTTCCGAGACCGGGAAGAGCGTGTCGTCGCCGACATCCTCGGACAGCTTGCGCGACCACTCGCGAATGATCGCGTTGCGTGGATCCTTCTCGCGGTAGACCGCGTGACCGAAGCCCATGATCTTTTCCTTGGCCTCGAGCATGCGCAGCACGTCCTCGCGCGCCTGCTCGGGCGAGTGGTACTTCTCGAGCATGGCCATGGCCATCTCGTTGGCACCGCCGTGCAGCGGTCCCCGGAGCGAACCGATCGCGCCGGTCACGCAGCTGTGCATGTCCGACAGGGTCGAGGCGCAAACGCGCGCGGTGAAGGTCGAGGCGTTGAACTCGTGCTCGGCATAGAGAATCAGCGACACGTCCATCACCCGGGCGTGCAGCTCACTCGGCGCCTTGCCGTGCAGCAGGTGCAGGAAGTGGCCGCCGATGCTGTCGTCGTCGGTCTCGACGTCGATGCGCTTGCCGTCGTGGCTGTAGCGGTACCAGTAGGTGATCATCGACGGAAAGGTCGCAAGCAGGCGATCGGCCATGTCCTGCTGATCGTCAAAGCTCTCTTCGGTCTCGAGATTGCCCAGGAAGGAGCAGCCGGTTCGCAGCACGTCCATCGGATGGGCGTTGGCGGGAATCCGTTCGAGCACTTCCTTGAGGGCGTCGGGCAGCCCGCGCAGCGCCTTCAGCCGGCTGGTGTAGGCGTCGAGCTCTTCCTGGTTGGGGAGATGGCCCTTGAGAATCAGGTGGGCGACTTCGTTGAACGAGGCCTTCTCGGCCAGCTCATCGACGGCGTAGCCGCGATAACGCAGGCTGTTGCCGGACGCGCCGACGGTGCAGA
Source organism: Wenzhouxiangella sp. (assembly GCA_021767625.1). Classification (GTDB taxonomy): domain Bacteria; phylum Pseudomonadota; class Gammaproteobacteria; order Xanthomonadales; family Wenzhouxiangellaceae; genus Wenzhouxiangella. The sequence goes on along the minus strand of JAASTB010000012.1, from coordinate 993 downwards.
TCTCGGTCTGGCCGGCGGACTGTCCGCGCAGGCCGGCTCCGGGTTTCTTCTCGGTCATGACGACTCCTTGCTGAACAACTGATCCAGTTTCTGCTCGAACTCGTGATAGCCGAGCACCTCGTATAGTTCGTCGCGCGTTTGCATGGCGTCGACCACGTTCTTCTGGTGGCCGTCGCGACCGATGGCCTCGTAGACCATCAGTGCCGCCTTGCTCATGGCGCGGAATGCCGATAGCGGGTACAGCACGAGCCCGGCCCCGGCCCCGCGCAACTCCTCGACGGAAAACAGCGGCGTCTTGCCGAACTCGGTGATGTTGGCCAGTACCGGAACATCCACCTGGCGAGCGAACTCGCCGAATTCCTCCAGCGTGTGCAGTGCCTCGGCGAAGATCATGTCGGCGCCGCATTCGACGTACAGGTTGGCGCGATCCACCGCGGCGGCCATGCCCTCGCCCGCGTAGGCATCGGTTCGGGCCATGAAGACGAAGGAGTCATCCTGGCGGGCGTCGACACCTGCGCGAACGCGGTCGGCCATCTCTTCGGGGCTGACCAGGGCCTTGTTCGGCCGGTGGCCGCAGCGCTTGGCAGCGACCTGGTCTTCGAGGTGAATGGCGGCCACACCGGCCCGCTCCATCTCGCGAACCGTGCGGGCAATGTTGAAAGCGCTACCCCAGCCCGTGTCGACATCGACGAGCAGCGGCAGGTCGCTCACCGCGGTAATCCGTCGCGCGTCTTCGACGACGTCGGACAGTTGCGTGATGCCGAGATCCGGCAGCCCATAAGATGCGTTCGCCACACCGGCTCCGGAAAGATAGATGGCCTGGTGCCCGGCCTTCTCGGCCAGGAGCGCGGAATAGGCGTTGATGGTGCCGACCACCTGCAGCGGGGGCTGGTCGGCGACCAGCGTTCTAAAGCGTGCGCCGGGCGTTTGATCGCTCATGCTCTACCGGACTCCGGGAATTGGGACAGCGGGGCATTTTATCACGGGGCACCC
>JAASTB010000167.1 GCA_021767625.1 Wenzhouxiangella sp. | reverse complement strand
TTCCAGCTGTTGATCGTCGCGGCTGTCATCGGTTTGATGGCTTTGCTCGGCGGCGTCGCGCTTCGCCTGGGCGGCGCCGGCGAGGGCTTTTTCGATGCGGTCTGGTGGGCCTTCCTGCGCATGACCGATCCGGGCTACCTCGGCGACGACGTGGGTGCCTGGCGGCGCATCGTCTCTACGGTGCTGACCGTCAGCGGCTATGTCGTGTTCCTCGGCGCCCTGGTGGCGATCATGACGCAGTGGCTGATTGCCCGCATGCGGGAATTCGAGCGCGGGCTCACGCCGGTGGCGATGCGCCAGCACGTCGTCATTTTCGGTTGGACCAACCGCACCCTGCCGCTGTTGCGCGAGCTGGTCGGCTCCGAACGCGCCCGCGAGCAGTTCCAGAGCGGCTTCGGTATCCGCAAGCTCAGGGCGGTCGTGCTTTCCGAGGAAGTCTCCGCCGCCCAGGCCCAGGCCTTGCGGGACAACTCCGGGCTCGGACGCCTGGCGCGGCGCGTGGTGTTGCGCTATGGCTCGCCGCTCGAGGAAGAAGCCATCCAGCGCGCCGGCTGTCTCAACGCCGCGGTGGTCATCATGCCGACCGACTTTTCGCGGGCCGACAGCCTGGTTTCGGCGGACGTCTCGACCATCCGCTCCCTGTTGTCGATCGATTCGAGGGCGGTGCGGCACGAGCATCCGGCGCCGCTGGTGGTGGCCGAACTCCAGGATATCCGTCGCATTGACATGGCGCGCAGCGCCTATCGCGGTCCGCTGGAAATCGTGCCGTCCGACGACGCGGTCAGCCGCCTGCTGACCCAGAACATCCTGCACCCGGGGCTCTCGTCGTTTTTCCGCGAAGTGCTTACGGCGCGCCAGGGCAACGAAATCCTGCTTCGGCGGGCGGAGGGCCTGTCCGGGGCCACGCTCAAGGAGGTCGCCGGGCGTTTTCCGCGAGCGATCGTCATGGGACTGGTCCGCAGCGACGGGGAATCGCCGCGGGTGCTGCTCAATCCGGCATCGAGCACCCGCATCGAAGTCGGTGACAAGCTCGTCATGCTGGCGCGCAGCCTGGCCGATACGCTGCCGGTGCAGGCAGCCGGCGGGCGATTGCCGCCGATCGAACGGGGCGCGCCCCGTCGCGCCCAAGGACAGGCCTCCTCTCGGCACCGCCTTCTCATCCTGGGCTGGAACCAGCGGGTGCCCAACCTGCTCGATGAACTGGCCAGTTACGGCGACCGGCATTTCGAACTGCGCCTGGTTTCCTCGTCCGACGTGGCCATGCGCCGGGAGGAAATCGCCAGATATTCCGAGCGCGCTGCCCGCGTTCCCGTCGAGCACGTCCAGGAAGACTTTCTGCTGGCGGGCGGGCTTCGCGCTGCCGACCTCGAGGGCTTCACCAGCATCCTGCTGCTGGCCAGCGACCGGGTGGCCAGCGAGGAAGCCGCCGATGCGCGCACCATCGTCGGGCAAAGGCTGGTCGAGAGCCTGCTCGCCGGGCGCGAGAAAAGACCCCAGGTACTGCTGGAGCTGGCCGACGCCGCCAACGAGGGCCTGGCGCGAACGGCGGGCGTGGAGGCCGTCGTCAGCCCGCTGATCGTCAGTCACCTGCTGGCGCGCATCGCGCTGCAGCCGGCCATCCGCATGATCTTCGACGAGTTGTTCACGGTCGGCGGTCCGGAGATCGAGTTTCGCTCACCCCGCGCATGCGGGCTTCGCGGCGATGAACGATTTCGCGACATGGAAGCGGCCGTGGCGGCTCGCGGCGAGACGCTGCTGGGCGTTCGTCCGCTTGCCGACGGGGAACTGGTCCTCAATCCGCCGCGCGAAACGCAGTTTCCCGACGGGGTTCAGAGGTTGTGCGTCCTGACGACCGTGGAGGCACCCGCGCGCTGAGTGTTCGTCCTGACTCTCGTTCGCATGGGGTAGCATTGGGAGCTTCAAGCGAACCCGGGGACCCTTATGGATTTTTCGCCTTCGGACAAAGCCGTCGACATTGCCCGCCGACTGGATCGTTTCATGCGCGAGGAGGTCGAGCCGGTCGAGCCGGACTACCACCGCCAGCTTGCCGAGCAGGACAATCCCTGGCAGGTCCTGCCGGTTATCGGGAAATTGAAGGCGAGGGCGCGTGAGGCGGGACTCTGGAACCTCTTCCTGCCCGATGAAGAACTGGGGCGCGGCCTTTCCAACCTCGACTACGCGCCCATGGCCGAGCGCATGGGACGATCGCTGATCGCCCCGGAAATCTTCAACTGCAACGCCCCGGACACCGGCAACATGGAGGTGCTCTACCACTACGGCTCCGAGGAGCAGAAGGCGCGCTGGCTCACCCCCCTGCTGGCCGGCGAGATTCGCTCGGCCTTCTGCATGACCGAACCCGAAGTGGCTTCGGCCGATGCCACCAACATGCAGGCCACGGCCATCGTCGAGGGAGACGAGGTCGTGCTCAACGGACGCAAGTGGTGGTCGACCGGTATCGGGCATCCCGACTGCAAGGTCGTGATCTTCATGGGCCTGACCGACCCGCAGGCGGATCGGCATTACCGTCATTCCATGGTGCTGGTGCCCATGGATACGCCCGGAGTGGAGGTCGAGCGCATGCTCAATGCAATGGGATTTCACGACGCTCCCTACGGCCACGGCGAGGTCAGTTTCAGCGACGTGCGGCTGCCGAAATCGGCCATCATCGCCGGCCCCGGAAAGGGCTTCGAGATCGCCCAGGGTCGCCTGGGCCCGGGCCGCATCCATCACTGCATGCGACTCATCGGCCTGGCCGAGCACGCCCTCGAACTGGCCTGCAGGCGCTCGCTCGAACGCGAGGCCTTCGGTCGGCCGCTGGCCAGGCTGGGCGGCAACGGCGAGCGCATCGCCGAGGCGCGCATCGCCATCGAGCAGGCCCGTCTCCTGGTTCTCAAGGCCGCATGGAGCCTGGATCACCGCGGAATCGTGCGTTCGATGAGCGAGGTCAGTCAGATCAAGGTGGCCGTACCTGCCATGGCCCAGCGGGTGATCGACATGGCCATGCAGCTGCACGGCGGCGCCGGCATGTGCGACGACTTTCCGCTGGCGGCGGCCTGGACCGGTGCCAGGGCATTGCGCATTGCCGACGGGCCCGACGAGGTTCACCGCGGGCTCGTTGCACGCTTCGAACTGGCGAAATACCGGGATCGTCATGACTGAGCAGGCACGCAACTGGATCGACCGTCCCCGCGAAATGCGGGAAGAGGACCGTTTCGATGTCGAGTCAGTGGATGCCTGGCTGAAGGCGCGGGTCGAGGGCCTGCGGGAAATGCCGGAAGTCAGGCAGTTCTCGAAGGGCGCCTCGAACCTGACCTACCTGCTGCGTTATCCGGGCCGCGACTTGATCCTGCGCCGGCCCCCGCCGGGCACCAAGGCGAAGTCCGCCCACAACATGGTGCGCGAGCACGATATCCAGGCCGCGCTCAAGCCGGTGTTTCCCTATGTGCCTGAGATGGTGGCGCTGTGTACCGATCACGACGTGATGGGCTGCGACTTCTATGTCATGGAGCGCATCGAGGGCATCATCCTGCGCCGCAACCTGCCCGATGGGCTGGACCTGGGTGAAGAGCAGGTGCGAGAGCTCTGTCGCAATGCGATCGATCGGCTCATCGAACTCCACTCGGTCGATATGAAGTCGGCCGGGCTCGAAGGCCTTGCCAAAGGCGCCGGCTACAACCGGCGCCAGATCGAGGGCTGGTCTGGGCGTTTTCGAAAGGCCAAGACCTGGAACGTCGGCTCGGGGCGCTACGTCATGGACTGGCTGGCCGACAATATCCCCGACGAGATCGCCATCCGCGTGATTCACGGCGACTATCGTTTCGACAACCTGGTGCTGGATGCCAACGATCCCATGCGCATCATCGGCGTGCTCGACTGGGAGCTGGCCACCCTGGGCGATCCCCTGATGGACCTGGGCAATTCGATGGCCTATTGGGTGCAGGCCGACGACGACTTCTACTTCCGCGGCTTCCGGCGTCAGCCCACGCACTTGCCCGGCATGATGACGCGCCGCGAAGTCGTGGACTACTACTGTCACCGCACGGGCTTTCATCCCGACAACTGGGCCTTCTACGAAGTGTATGGCCTGTTTCGTCTCGCCGTCATCGCGCAGCAGATCTACTACCGCTACCATCACGGCCAGACCAGCAACAAGGCATTCCGGCACTTCTGGCTGGCGGTCAACTACCTGCTGTGGCGATGCCGCCGCGTCATCCGCAAAGCCGGCTGACCGGCCGCATGACCAATTGCACTGGCTCGGCCGCCCGCCCGGGACCACACTGACCTTCACGCAATCGGGCCGAATCGGAAATGATGCAAGACGAAACCTTCAGCAACGAGCAGGTCGAGCCGTCGGCGCTGCCGGATTTCCGGCGTGTCGAGCTCACCCCTGTGGCCGACGCTTACCTGCCCTGGGCCCTGGTCAGCCAGACCGCCTTCTGGCTGCTGCTCGCCCTGGCCGCGCTGGTCGTGCCCAGGCTTCCCTTCCTGCCGCTCGAGGGCTTCTGGTGGCTTCCGCTGCCGCCGGTGGCGATCGCGATCTTCGGCGCGGTGTATGCCCGCCTGGATGCCCGCACGCGGGCCTGGGCCCTGCGGGAGCATGACCTGGTGTATCGCTACGGCGTGCTCTGGCGCAAGACCGTGATCGTTCCCTTCGCCCGCATCCAGCACGTCGAGGCCCTGCACGGGCCGCTGGAGCGTTACCTGGGCCTGATGAGGGTCAAGTGCTTCACGGCCGGTGGGATGACGGCCGATCTCACCGTCAAGGGGCTCGATCGGGCCGCGGCCCGGCGGGTCCGTCAGTACCTGCTCGAGCAGATCGCCGAAAGCGAGGACGGGGACGACGCTCCGGGCGCGGACGGTCCAGCGAAGACGACCGATCATGAGCCGGATTGACGTCAACACCTGGCAGCGCCTGGCGCCGATGGCGCTGCTTTTCTTGATTATCAACGGCGGCGCCAAGTTCGTTCGCGAGAACCTCTACGCATTCGCCGGGGCCGGCGTGGGCTTCGCTTTTCTCGACAAGCTCGGGTTGAGGGAGTTCGTGCTCGGCGGGCTGGTCCTGGTGCTGGGCACCGTACTCGTCGCCACGATCTACCATCGGCGTTTCCGTTTCCGCATCGAGGGCGATGCCATCCGGGTCCGGCGCGGCCTGATCGAGAACAAGGACCTGCGGATCCGCTTTGCGCGCGTCCAGAACGTGGGGCTGAGCCAGCCGGTCTACTTCCGCCCCTTCGGCCTGGTGCGTTTCACCCTGGAGACGCCGGGCGCCGAATCGACGGAAGTGGCGCTGCCCGGCATCAGCCGTGAGCTGGCCCTGGCGCTGCGCGACCATATCTCCCGCCACGGCGGCGTGCAGGAGGCAAGCGCGGT
>JAASTB010000166.1 GCA_021767625.1 Wenzhouxiangella sp. | reverse complement strand
TATGCCCTGTGCGGCTTCGCCAACTTCGCTTCCATCGCCATCCAGATCGGCGGCATCGGCGGGATTTCGCCCTCGCGGCGCGCCGACCTGGCCCAGCTGGGCCTCAAGGCCGTGCTGGGCGGCACCCTGGTTTCCCTGCTCAACGCCAGCTGGGCCGGCATTCTGGTCGGCTGAACGGGCGACCCGTGACTGTTCTTGAAACCGGGCGATTGACGATCCGGCCCTGGCGGCCGGAGGATCGCCCCGCGCTCGAGCGTATGGTGCGCGACCCGGAGATGATGCGTTACGTGACGCAGGGGCGGACCTGGTCGGACGAGGCGGTCGATGAGATGCTCGAGCGGCAAGGCCGGCACCTGGCGAATCACGGCGTGTGCTTTGGCGCTGCCGAGGTGACGAAGACCGGCGAAGTCATCGGCCTGGTCGGCATGCAGCAACTCGACGACGGTGACTTCGAGCTGGGCTGGTGGATCTGGAAGGAGCACTGGGGGCAGGGTTACGCCACCGAGGCGGGCCGCGCCTTCGTCGAGCACGCCCGTGACGTGATGGGGCTGAAGACCCTGGTGGCGGTCATCGATCCGCCCAACGTCGCTTCCAAGACGGTGGCGCGAAAGCTGGGTCTCGAGTTCGAGAGCAAGAAGCGCGCGTGCGAGACCATCTCCCGCCGTGACGATCAAATCATCGATTTCTATCGGGTACGGTTCTAGGGGACCTCAAAGCGGTCGGCGAAGATGTCGTCGATGTAGGCATCGCCGGTGAGATCGAAGGGGCCGGGCGTCACCGATGCATCGCTGATCAGCTCGGTGGTGAAGATATGTCCGCCGGGCGCTGCCGGCGTGAACTGCACCTCGAGGTCGCAGCCCGCCTGGTAGGCGAGGGTGAACGGGAAGGGACCGCAGGTGCCCGGGGCGATGACGAACTCCGGCGGCAGCGCGGGACTGACGCCCAGCACTTCCAGGTCGAAGCCCGTGGCCGTGCCGTTGCTCGCGTTGACGACCTGCAGGGGCGCCGTCACCGTCTCGCCCACGGCCACCGTGCCGAAGTCCAGGTTCAGGGGAAGCACTTCCAGGATCACATCCACGCCTTCGCCGAGGAGAAGCACGGGCGCCGGCGGAGGTGCCGCCGTGTTGGAGCTGACCGTGATCGAGGTCGACTGCAGGCCTGCGGCGGTCGGTGCGAACGTGTAGTCGAGGGTGCAGCTCGCACCGGGCACCAGTGAGAACGGCGGGGCCGGGCAGGCGCCCGGCACCAGCGTGTTCAGGAACCAGGGCGAGGTCGCGGGCGTGAGCGCCGTGACGTCGACGCTCGCCGTTCCACTACTGCTCAGCGTGGTCGCCAGCGGCCCGGCGATCTCCCCGACCCGGCTCGGGCCGAAGTCGAGGCTGCTCGGTGATATCGACAGCTGCGGAGTGCCCGACGGATCCTGGGCATTGATGCGGATCAGCCAGGTGCCGTCGCCGCTGCAGCCCTGGCAGGTCGGGAGCGGAAAGGCGTTGCTCACTCTTGCGACCGCATTGATGGCCCCGTCGAGATCACCCGGGTCGACGGGGATGCTCTGGTTGCTGGAGGCCACCCAGCTGTGCAGGTTGGGCGGATAGTTCGGGATGGTGTCGTTGCCGTCCTCGTCGAGCGCGCCGACGCGCACATCGTTGGGGAAGGGGATGTTGGCCAGGCCGTTGATGATCGCCCCGGCGAAGAACGAATCGCCCGCCGTCAGGGTCTGCGGGCTCGGCATCGTATAAGTGTTGAGCGTGTTGCTGCCGGTGTTGGCGACCAGATCCGACCAGGAAGTGATCACGACCGCGTCGGACGGGTCGCCGTCCTGGTTGGGGTCGGCCCAGATGTAGAAGGTCACGCTCGTGCCGTTGGCCACGTTGTTGTTGCCGGAATCGCCGCCGAAGGCCACGCGCAGGCCGGTGATCGTCTCCAGTCCCGGTTCCACCGTGAACTGGTTCAGCCAGGCGAAGGAAATATCGCCGCTGCCGCCGGCCAGCCCCCAGGCGCTGTCCTTGACGCCGTCGTCGAGGCGGTATTCATCGATGGCGAGGCAGGATTGCCACGGAAAGAGAAGGAAGAGCGCGAATGCGCGAATGAAGCGGATGGCCATGGTCGTCTCCCGGGCTCGATCGGGCCCGGCCGGAAATCCGGCTCGACCCCGATGCTCATGCCCCTTTTGGCAAGACGACTGAAGGAATCATCCTCCCGCCGGCCGCGATTTTCAAGTCGACCGGGCGATGACCACGAGCCGTTCGGCTTCGAGATCGTAGTCGCTGCCGGCGTAGTCGCCGTGAATCGATTCGACGGCCAGGCCGGCCTGTGCCAGCAGCGACCGGATCTCGCCGGCCGACCAGACCCGGTGCGAGAAGCTGTGGTAGTGGACGCGGTCGCCGTCGATCAGCATCCACTCGTTCTCCAGGCGGGTCATGTCCCGGGTCAGGTCCGGGCGCTCGACCAGGATGCGACCGTCGTCGTACTCGGTCAGGTGGACGGGCTGGAGATTGCGGCACAGATACTCCAGCCCGACCAGGTCGAGCAGCAGGCGACCGCCGGGTTTGAGGCTGCTGCGGATGTTTTCCAGGACGGCCGCATGGTCGCCCTCGTCGGTGAAATAGCCGAAGCTGGTCCACATCACGACCACCAGGTCGAAGGCCTGCGGCCGGCAGAAGTCGCGCATGTCGGCCTCGACGATCTCGATGTCGCGGCCGTCGAGGGTGGACTCGAGCTGGGCCAGAAGCGAGGGACTGGTGTCGACCGCCGTGACCTTCAGGCCCGCGTCGGCCAGGGGCAGGGCGTGGCGTCCCGGACCGCAGCCGAGATCGAGCACGGATCCGGGTTGCCCGCCGAGCAACTCGAGCAGCTGCTGGACTTCTTCGCTGCCGCGCGCGAAAGTGTCCGCGTTGAACATCAGCGAACCGAAGTTGCGCCAGAATTCGTCGTCCAGGTACCAGTCGTCGCCGTGGTCGCTGTGGTCGGTCAAGGGGCTGCTCCTGTGTCTTCTGCTGCCGGGGCTGGCCGGCTGCGCCACCGTGGCCTGGTACGGCCAGGCCGCGCGCGGCCAGATCGAGATACTGGCCAAGCGCGAGGATATCGCAGAACTGATCGCCGATCCGGCCACCGCGCCGGCCTTGCGCGAGCGTTTGCGCACGGTCCTCGAGATTCGCGAATTCGCCTCGAAGGAACTCGGCCTGCCCCAAAGCGGCAGCTACTCCGACTACGCCGATCTCGGCCGCGAGGCGCCATTATGGAACGTCGTGGCGACACCCGCCTATTCGGTCACCCCGGAGACCTGGTGCTATCCGCTCGTCGGCTGTCTGGCCTACCGTGGTTTTTTCGATCGCAAGCGCGCCGGCAGGCTGGCCTCGGAGATGGCGTCCGAGGGCTTCGACGTGGCGGTCTTCCCGGCCACTGCCTATTCCACGCTGGGCTGGTTCGACGACCCCGTGCTCGACAGCATGCTCGAGTTGTCCGATCCGGCGCTGGCCGAGCTGGTCTTCCATGAGCTGACCCACGAGTTGCTTTACGTGCGCGGTGATACGGCTTTCAACGAGGCGTTCGCCACCTTCGTCGGCCGCGAGGGAGCGCGACGCTGGCTCTCGCGGCAGGGCGACGATGCGGCCTGTCGCCAATGGCGAGCCAACCAGGCGCTCGACCGCCGGCTGACCGAGGTGTTGATGGCGGCCCGCGAGCGCCTGGCGCACGGCTACGGACAGGCCTCCGGCCGGGACGAACTGGCGGCGGTCAAGTCGCGCGAGTTCGAGCGACTCGGGTCCGAATTGCGGCGCCTGGCCGACAGCGAAAGCGGGCAGCGGGTCGAAGCCTGGGCATCGGGCGAGCTCAACAACGCCCATCTGGCGCTGGTGGCGACCTACGAGGCCGGCGTGACCGCTTTCGAGTCGCTCTACCGGTCCGAATGCGCCGAAGACATCGGCTGCCTGTACGAGCGCGCCCGCGTCCTGGCCGAGGCCGATGCGCAGCGGCGGGCGGCCTTTCTGCGCGGCGACCATTGAACAATTGCGGGGGATATGCAAACTTAACCGGCTAATTTGCAGCCGGAACCCGACTTGTCGCCGCATCACCTGCTTTCCGCCGCGATTGCCCTGGCACTTGCCCAGGCCGCCGCGCCCGCCCGGGCGGAGGTGGACGAGCCCCTGTCCTGTCCGCCGCCGGCGCCGCTGCGCATTCCCGAAGCCCCGCCGGAGACCGAGCCGGGTACCACCGAAATTCATGCCGGGCAGTTCGACGCCAGCCGCCAGGACGAGGTGCGCTTCCGCGACAGCGTGCGGCTCACCCAGGGCAGGCAGCAACTCGAAACCGACGAGTTGATCTACGAGCCTCAGACTGGCCGCGTGCGCATTCCCGGTTGGCTGCAGTACAGCGGTCCGCGCCTCAACGTCGACGCCGAGAATGCCCGCTACGACACGCGTCGCCAAAGCGGGCAGTTCGAGTCGGTCGTCTACACGATTCCCGGAACCACCGCACGCGGCTCGGCGAGCAGCGTTGCGCTGCAGGACCCGGAACACGCCCGGCTCGAGACCTTCGACTTCACGACCTGTCCGCCGGAGCAGACTGACTGGCAACTGCAGGCCTCCAGCGTCGACATGGACCTGGAAAAAGGCGTGGGCACGGCCCGCAACGCGCGCCTGACGTTCAAGGGCGTGCCCCTGCTGTACTCGCCCTGGCTGAGCTTCCCGCTCGACGACCGGCGCAAGAGCGGCTTCCTGTACCCGGGGTTCGGCTATTCGGCCGACGACGGTCTCGACATCTCCGTGCCCTGGTACTGGAACATCGCGCCCAACCAGGACGCCACGATCACCGCGCGCTGGATCGAAAAGCGCGGCCCGATGCTGGGCTTCGAACACCGCTTTCTCACGCAGCGCCAGGCCGGTGAGTTCCGCATGGACTGGCTGCCCGACGACCAGCGCACGAACGAGAGTCGCTACTACGGAGAGTTCGATTACCGCTTCAAGCCGTCCGACGGCTGGCTGGCCACGCTCGACCTGAAGCGGGCGAGCGACGAGGAATACTTCATCGACCTGGGCAGCGACCTTCGCGACTCGGCCATCCAGTTTCTTCGATCGTCGGCCGGTCTGCGCGGATCGGGCCGCTACTGGTCGTTCGAGGTGCTCGCCGACAATTTCCAGGTTCTCGACGAAAGCGTCGGGCCGACGCAGGAACCGTATCGTCGCCTGCCGCGAACGCTGCTGGCCGTCGATCGCCCGCTCGGCGGTCGCTTCCGCTTCTCGCTCGACGGCGAGGCGGTCTACTTCGACCGTGACACCGGTGTTACCGGCGCCCGAGTCGACCTGTTCCCGCGCCTGCACTACGACCTGGTGGCGCCGGGCTGGCACATCCGCCCGTCGCTGGGCGTGCGCTCGACGGC
>JAASTB010000165.1 GCA_021767625.1 Wenzhouxiangella sp. | reverse complement strand
CGTGACCAGCTTAGACGCCTTAACCGCGCCCGCGGGCAAATCGACGGCGTCGTGAAGATGATCAACGAGGGGCGCTATTGCGTGGACATACTCACCCAGCTCAGAGCGGCCCGCTCCGCCCTGCGAGCCGTGGAGGACGGCGTTCTCCGAACCCACGTTCAGCACTGCATTCAGGACGAGCTTGCGAAGGGCAACACGGAGCGCCCCAACGAGCGCATCGACGAACTGATCGATGTGCTGACGCGCTACGGGCGCTGAAGCGCCCTGCTCCTTGAACCTCCGACCGACTCGTCGAATCCACTTTCGAGGATTGCCATGAGCGACAACGAGCACCGTCACGACGGCGAGCAGGCACACCACTGCTGCCATTCCCACCACGACCACGGCAAGGGAAACGAGCCGTCCGGCGACAAGGCCTACTACTGTCCGATGTGCCCGGGCGTGGAATCGGACGAGCCCGGCACCTGCCCCAAATGCGGTATGGCGCTGGAAAAGGCGCAATCGGGCCCGTCGACGAAGACGGAATACACCTGCCCCATGCATCCGGAGATTGTTCGCGACGAGCCCGGCGACTGCCCGATCTGCGGGATGGCGCTGGAACCCCGGACCGTGACGGTCGAGGAGGAAGACAACCCCGAATTGGTCGACATGAGCCGGCGATTCTGGGTCAGCGTGCCGCTGTCGGCCATCGTGCTTTTCCTGGCGATGGGCAAGATGCTCATTCCCGGCATGAGCGACTGGATCCCCCACCGGCTCGGTATCTGGCTGGAGTTGGTCGTGGCCACGCCGGTTGTTCTCTGGGCCGGCTGGCCTTTTTTCGTGCGCGGCTGGCTGTCGGTGCGCACGATGAACCTGAACATGTTCACCCTGATCGCCCTGGGCGTGTCCGTTTCCTATGTCTACAGCGTGGTCGCCACGATCGCGCCGGGCATCTTCCCGCCCGCCATGGTGGACGAGCACGGCACCGTTGGCGTTTATTTCGAGGCGGCCGCCGTGATCGTCACGCTGGTGCTGCTCGGCCAGGTGCTGGAGCTGAAGGCGCGCTCGCGCACCAGCCAGGCCATCCGCGCCCTGCTCGGCCTCGCGCCGAGCACCGCGCGGCGCATCGACGCCGACGGCAACGAGGAAGACGTGCCGCTGGAAGACGTCGAAATCGGCGATCGCCTGCGCGTTCGACCCGGCGAGAAGCTGCCCGTCGACGGCAAGGTCGTCGAAGGCCGCTCCAACGTCGACGAATCGATGATCACCGGCGAGCCCGTGAAGGTGGAAAAGTCGCCGGGTGAGCGGGTGATCGGCGCGACCGTCAACGACTCGGGCAGCCTGGTGATCGAGGCCACGCAGGTCGGCAACGACACCGTGCTCTCGCAGATCGTCAAGATGGTGGCCGAAGCCCAGCGTTCGCGGGCGCCGATCCAGAACCTGGCCGACCGGGTCGCGAAGTACTTCGTGCCCGCGGTGGTGATTTCAGCGCTTCTGGCCTTCTTCGCCTGGCTGACCCTGGGGCCCGAGCCCCGGCTGGCCCATGCCGTGATCAATGCGGTGGCCGTGCTGATCATCGCCTGCCCCTGCGCGCTGGGGCTCGCCACGCCGATGTCCATCATGGTGGCCACCGGACGGGGCGCCGGCATGGGCGTCCTGTTCCGCGACGCCGAGGCCATCGAGGTCTTCCGGCAGGTGGATACCCTGATCGTCGACAAGACCGGCACCCTCACCGAAGGCCAGCCCCGGCTGGTTGCGATCGAGACCACCGACGACACCGACGAAAACGACCTGCTCGGCGCGATCGCCTCGTTGGAGCGCGCCAGCGAGCATCCGCTGGCGGAAGCGATCGTCGAAGGCGCCAGGGAACGTGATATCGAGCTGAGCGAGGTCTCGGATTTCGATTCGATCACCGGCCAGGGTGTGCACGGCGAGGTCGGCGAGCGGCGCGTCGCTTTGGGCAACCGCAAGCTCATGGAGACGCTCGAGGTCGACGTCAGCGCGCTGCTCGACGCCGCCGAGGCCATGCGTGGCGACGGCCGCACGGCCATGTTTGCCGCGATCAACGGGCGTGCCGCGGGCCTGATCGGCGTCGCCGATCCGATCAAGGACAGCACGCCCGACGCCATTCGCGCTCTGCACGAGGAAGGGCTCGAGATCGTCATGATGACCGGCGACAGCGAGACCACTGCCGCTGCGGTGGCCCGCGAACTGGGCATCGACCAGGTCTTCGCCGACGTCGCGCCAAAGGACAAGGCGGACAAGGTCAAGGAACTGCAGGAACAGGGCCGAACCGTCGCCATGGCCGGCGACGGCATCAACGACGCTCCCGCCCTGGCACAGGCTCAAGTCGGCATCGCCATGGGCACCGGAACCGACGTCGCCATGGAGTCGGCCGGCGTCACGCTGGTCAAGGGCAACCTCGACGGCATCGTGCGCGCCCGCCGTCTCTCCCGCGCGACCCTGGCCAACATCAGGCAGAACCTGTTCTTTGCGTTCGTCTACAACAGCTTGGGCGTGCCCGTGGCCGCAGGCGTTCTCTACCCCTTCTTCGGGATCCTGCTGAGCCCGATGATTGCCGCTGCGGCCATGAGCTTCAGCTCGGTGTCTGTCATCGGGAATGCACTGAGACTCAATCGAGTGAGCTTGTAGGCAGCTACCGCCCGCCTGGCGGGGTTGGCGGTAGAATCCAGCAATGGAAACCGCAACGGATATCGGAATTCTGTCGGCCGTCATGGCCGGCATCTGCCTGAGCGCGGCGGCCGGTTTGCGGGTGTTCATTCCGATTCTGGCGCTGGGCCTGGCGGGACGATTCGGCCTGTTGCCGCTGGGCGAGCAATTCGCCTGGATGATGTCCGAGCCGTTCCTGGTGGTCGTCGGCATCGCCGCCGTGATGGAGGCGACCGCTTACTACATCCCGATCGTCGACAACCTGCTCGACCTCGTGGCCACGCCGGCCGCGCTGGCCGGCGGAACGGTGATCGTCTCTTCGCTATTGCCCGAGATGAATCCCCTTGCCCAGTGGGGCGCGGCAGCCCTGCTCGGCGGCGGCACGGCGGGCATCGTCCAGGGATCGACGGTCCTGGCCCGCGGCCTGTCGACCGCTTCGACCGGCGGACTGGCCAATCCCCTGTTCTCGACCGGAGAAACGGGCGGCAGCCTGCTTGCCGTGACCCTGGCCCTGCTGGTTCCCGTCTTCTTCGGCATCCTGGTGATTGCAGGGCTGGTGATGCTGCTGGTGTGGATCACCACCAGTTCGGGGCGTCTGCGCCGATCCGAACGAGCCGAACAGGACTGACGCATACGCAAAAAAATCCCGGCACAGTGGCCGGGATTTCTCGTGCCGGACATGGAGAGTCGGCAATCAACCGCCGCCGGTGGCGTCGTCGACTTCGTCCTCGACTTCTTCGGCGGCTTCTTCCATTTCATCACCGGCTTCTTCGACGGCTTCGTCCACTTCCTCGCCGGCTTCTTCGGCCGGACCCTGCTGTTCGCAGCCGGCCAGGATGCCGACCGAAAGGGCCAGCAACAGAGCGCACAGGATGTTGAACAGTTTATTGTTGATCAGCTTTCTCATGAGTTCACTCGCTCCTTCATCTCGTTGAGTTTGGCGGCGATCGCCTCGCGGCTTTCACCGTACTTTTCCTGAATGCGGGCAACCAGTTCATCATAATTGCCCTCCGCTTGACTGACCTCGTCGTCGGTCAGCTTCCCCCACTCCTGCTTGATGCTTGCAGTCAGACGGTTGAGTTTTCCCTTGGCCTGATGTTTCTCCATAAATAAAAAATTAACAATCAGTCACTTGTGAAACGATCACTGTAATGGCAAGCGGCCGCTCAGTCCATAACACAGGTTAAAGACAGGCAACCGAACTGCGCCTAGCATGATCGCTCCCCTTCACGAAGAAAAAGGACGTTCAACATGCTTTCTTGGGCTTTGATATTCCTGATCATCGCGATCATCGCCGGGGCCCTGGGGCTCAGCGGCGTCGCGGGAGCGGCGACCAACATCGCCTGGATCCTTTTCGTCATCGGTCTGATCGTGGCCCTGATCTTCTTCATCAGTGGCCGAAGGCCGAGAGTGTGACAGCACGCGTTGGCGGGCGGGTCGGTTCATTGCCGGCCCGTCCGCCAACCCGGTTCACTCGAGGTAGGCGGGATCGAACCCGGACAGTTCAACCAGTCCGTCCAGGTCATCGATGGTGACGCGATTCTGGCCGACCCTGACGAGCCCCTCCTCCTTGAGCTGGCCGAGTGTTCGGCTGACGTGAACCGTACTGATGCCGAGTGCATCGGCAATGATGTTCTGGTTCAGGGGCAAGTCGAACTCGGGCTCGGAAACGTGGAGCCGAACTTTCATCTCCAGGAGGAAGTGCGCCAGGCGCTGTGCGGCCGGCCGTCTCCCGATATTGATGATTCGTTCGGTCAGCAGCGCATTCTCGCGCACCAGCTTGAGAAAGAAGATACGCGCCAGCCGGGGTGAGCGCTCGAATATCTCGTCGAGATACTCGGCCGGGAACGGACAGGCACGGACTTCGGTCAGTGCCGTCAGTTCGGTCTGCGTATGCGAGAAACCGATGTCGCGCAGGCCCATGACCTGGCCGGCCAGGAAGATGTCGAGCACTTGCCGCTGGCCGTCGGAAAGAAGGCGAGTGGCGCAGGCCCAGCCGCTGTGCAGGCTGAAGAAGCTGCCTGCCTCCATGCCCGCCTCGCTGAGAACGCTCCCGGCGGGAAACTCCCGAATATCTTTCTCGAGTGACGTCAGCAGTTCGACTTCATGGTCGGTCAGTTCGGCATGACGCCGGAACTGCGCCACGATACAGCTTTCATTGGACAAGGCTCGATCCCGCACGTTGACATGCGTGAATCCTAGGGGATTCCCCCAGTTTGCACAATCGGATCGGGTGCTCGCATTCGTTGGCTTGGCCGATTCCCGGCTTTGCGTTTTCCGCTCTGTGGCATACTTTCATGCCAACCAGAAACCCTTGTCGCTTGCATGGCAGAGAGCAATAACCAGCGTTCCGCTTGTCGAATCTGCGGAGGCGGGACCGACCCGGGCTTTGACATCTCGATGGCCTTCCAGCCGATCGTGAACGCGAACGATCGCACCATCTTCGCGCACGAGGCCCTGGTGCGTGGGGCTTCAGGCGAGCCCGCCGGCAAGGTGTTCGAAAACGTCGACAACGGCAATCGCTACAGCTTCGACCAGGCCTGCCGGATCAAGGCCATCGAGTGGGCCGCGCGACTGGGCATGCAATCACCTTTGAGCATCAACTTCATGCCCAACGCCGTCTACGAGCCGGAACGCTGCATCCAGACAACACTGAACGCCGCAGAGACCCACGACTTTCCCACCGACCGGATCATCTTCGAGGTCACCGAGGGCGAGCGAGTCGACGACCCGG
>JAASTB010000164.1 GCA_021767625.1 Wenzhouxiangella sp. | reverse complement strand
CCCTCGATGCAGTGCCACAGGACCCACTGGCAGGGATCCTCGGCGATGGCGGCCTGCATGACCTCCATCAGCCCCGCCGGTGCGGACTCCTCGTCATCCAGCGTTCGCAGCGTCAGCAGGGTCAGGCCGCTGTCGCGGTCGAAACGGCCGTGGAAGAAAGTCACCGGCGGTGCTTCTTCCTCGAGCAGTCTCAGTCCGCCGGTGCGCAGGCCCACCCGGCAACCGCCGACGGCCAGCTGCCAGCGGCTGTCCGGCGCGCCCGGCGTGTCGAGCACGAGCATCATCGTCGAACGCTGCTCGCGCAGCGCTTCGAGAATGGTCTCCGAGGAGCGGCCGGTGGCGATCGCCCCGGCCGGGCAGAGCCGGTGCATCAGGTGCACGCGCAGGCGCGCCCAGAGGTAGAGCACCGGCCGGCCGGGCATGTCGCCGCGCGCGACCGGGCGGTAGACCAGGCGCGGGGAAAGGCCCTGTTCGCGCAGGTGCCAGAGCGCACCGATGCCGGAGCCGTAGTGGACGCCTGCGGCGACGAAGCCGGGCTGCTCCGGCCACTCACCCTGGATGTCCAGGCGCGGCCCCAGTCCCAGGGCGATGCGCCAGGTCTCCATGGCGTCCATCAGGTTGGTCCAGGCCCAGTGCTGCAACAGCCCGACCGGCTCGCCGAAGCAGCGCTGTTCGCTCTTCTCGACGGCCTGACGGTGTTCGGCGAACAGCCACGACAGGCCGGCCACTCGCCACAATAGGGATTTCGAGATCCGCGCCGGCAGCAGCGCGGCGACCAGCGGGGCGAGCACGGCCGTTGCGGCGTCGCTGACCTGGTGGCGGATCCAGCGCAGCGGCGCGATCACGCGTCGCGATCCCGTTCGGCGGCGACGAACACCAGCCGGGCCCAGTCGTCGCGCAGGCTCTGGTCGACGGGCGCCCCGAGCCGCTCGTAGGCCGCCGCCACCGATTCGACCTGCTCGGGCAGGATGCCCGACAGCACCAGGGTGGCGCCGGGCCGCAGGCAGTCGATCAGCTGCGGGGCCAGTTCGACGAGCGGGGCGGCCAGGATGTTGGCCAGCACCAGGTCGAAGCGGCGCCTCCCGGTATCGAGCGATTCGAAGGCCTCGGGCAGGAGGCATTCCACGCGGCCGCCCAGGCCGTTGCGCCGGGCGTTCTCCTCGGTGGCCAGCAGGGCCTGGGGATCGTGATCGACGGCCACCAGGCGATCGGCGCCCTTGAGCCCGGCCGCGATGGCGAGCACGCCCGACCCACAGCCGAAATCGAGGACGTCTCGGCCGGCCAGGTCCATGCCGTCGATCCACTCCAGGCACAGGGCCGTGGTGGGGTGCGTGCCCGAGCCGAAAGCCAGGCCGGGGTCGAGCCGGATGACCAGGGGCCAGTCGGGGTCGGGCTCGAGGTGCGAAGGGCAGATCCACAGGTCGCGCCCGAAGCGCATCGGCTCGTAGCGGTCCATCCAGGCGCGTTCCCAGTCCTGCTCGACGAGTTCGTTGAATCGAGCGCCGGCGGCCGCTTCCGCCAGGCCGGCCTCGGCCAGGACGTCGGCGATGCTCGAGCGCTCGACATCGGCGTCGAACAGGCCCTCGACAATGGTCTGCGGCCACATCGGCGTGCTGCCGGGTTCGGGTTCGTGCACCGGCACGTCGGCGGCGTCGAGCAGGGTCACGGCATGCGCGCCGGCTTCCTGAAGCGCGGCTTCGGCCTCGTCTACGGCGGGTTCGTCGACGGTCACGCGTACCTGCAGCCAGCGCACGGTCTCGGGGCTGTCGTTCATTGCCAGTCTCCAAACACGGTCTGCAGGGCGGCAATGGCGGCCGGCCCGGCGGTTTCGGTTCTCAACACGCGTGGTCCCAGCGCCACGCCCTCGCTTCCCTGGCGTTCGAGCCAGGCGAGCTCCGCATCGGTCAGGCCGCCCTCGGGGCCGATCGTGAGGACCAGGCCGTCAACGCCGGGGGCGCGGATGCGGCTCAGGGCGCGCTCGGCCCGCGGGTCGAGGTGCAGGCGCGAGCCCGCGGGCCAGTCCAGGGCCGTCAGCGCCACCGGCGGCTGAACCGTCGGAACGTGAACGCGGCCGCTCTGCTCGCAGGCGGCCACCGCCACCTGCTGCCAGTGGTGCTGTCGCTTGTCGGCGCGCTTGCCTTCCAGGCGCACTTCCGTGCGCTCGGTGAAGACAGGCTGGATTTCGCTTACGCCGAGCTCGCAGGCTTTCTGGATGCACCAGTCCATCCGGTCGCCGCGGGCCACCGCTTGCACCAGTGTGATCGACAGGGGTGATTCGACATTCACTTCGAGGCGTTGCTCGACCGCCACGCAGCAACGATCGCCCGGCCCGGTCGCCGTGATCGTGCCGAAGTACTCGTAGCCGTCGCCGTTGAACACGGCCAGGCGGTTCCCCTTCTTCTGGCGCAGCACGCGAACCAGATGTCGGGAGGGGCCGGGTTCGAGCTCGACCTCTCGTCCGGCCTCGAGCGGCGCTTGGGTGTGGATTCGGATGACGCGCATCAGTTCTGCATCTGTCTTGTCGGCGAACCGTTTGCGCGTATGATGGGGCCCAACTGGCAGCTACAGCCCCAACTGGAACCATGAAACGGATGAATTCTCGCGCTCACGGCGGTTTTTCGCTCATCGAGATTCTTGTCGTGGTCGTCATTATCGGCATTCTGGCGGCCGTCGTGGTGCCGCGTGTCATGGACGAACCCGACCGGGCCCGCGTGACCAAGGCCAAGCAGGACGTGCAGGCCCTGGTGACGGCGCTCAACATGTACAAGCTCGACAACTTCAACTACCCGTCGACCGAGCAGGGGCTCGAAGCCCTGGTCAGGCCGCCGTCGGGACAACCGCCCGCGCCCAACTGGAAGCAGGGCGGCTACGTCGACAACCTGCCGACCGATCCCTGGGGCAACGAATACCAGTATCTCAACCCCGGCGTGCACGCCGAGATCGACGTCTGGTCCTTCGGCGCCAACGGCTCGCCCGGCGGCGAGGGCATCAATGCAGAGATCGGCAACTGGGAACAGTAGGACCGCGGCGATCGCCATGCCGCTTGCCCAGCGCAATACCACGTCACGGGCCGTCCGAGGCTTCACCCTGATCGAAGTGCTGGTGGTGGTCACCATCGCCGCCATACTCGCCGCCCTGGTCGTCCTGCGCCTGGGTGACTGGCGCTCGGGGGCCGAGCCGGTCGACCAGCTCGAGCGGCTGGCCGCCCTGATCGATTACCAGTGCGAACAGGCGATGTTCCAGTCCAAACCGAGGGGGATTCGCCTGACCCTTGCCGGCTACGACTTCTGGCAGTCGACCAGCCAGGGCTGGGCCCCCGTTCCCGAAGATCCGATCGCCCGCCCCCGCAACTGGGTGGGCGAGGCCGACCCGGACCTGACCGTCGATGACCGCGCCGTCGCCCTCGAGGAAGAACCCGCTTCCCCGCAGCTCGTCTGCCAGCCGCTGGGCGAGCTCACCCGCTTCGAGCTTTCGCTGCGCCTGGAGTCGCGTTCGGCGTCCTTGCTGGGCGAGCCGGGCGGGCGCCTGGCGGTGGAGGCTTCGAGATGACAAGGCGGTTGTCGGGATTCACCTTGCTGGAAGTGCTCGTCGCCCTGGTGGTGGTCGCGGTGGCTGTGGCCGCGCTGGGGCGGGCCGGCAGCCAGGTTCTCGATTCGCAGGCCGAGCTCGAACGTCGAACCTGGGCCCTGTGGGTGGCCGATAATGCGCTCTCGGAGCTCCAGCTCGAGGTGGGTGTGTCCCCCGGCCAGCGGCAGGGCAGTGCCCAGATGGGCGGGCGCAGCTGGTACTGGACCATGCTCATCCAGCCCGCACCCGGCGGCGAGCTCCTGCGCGTCGACGTGGCCGTCCGCGACCGGCCCGGCGCCGACTCGCCGGTCGTCATGCACACCGGGTTCCTGGCGCCGTGAGGCCGGACGGAACCCGCGCCCGGGGTTATACCCTGGTCGAGGTGCTGGTGGCGGTCGTGGTGTTTTCCATCCTTTCGGCCAGTGCATACGTCGCCCTGGATGCGCTCTCCCGAGCCGCCAGCGGACATCGAGACCGCAGCGAGGATTTCGGCGCGCTGCAGCTGGCCGTCGCGCGCCTCGACGGCGATCTCCGCCAGCTCGCCGCCCGGCCGGTGAGCTCGGGACTGGGCCGCACCGAGCCGGCCCTGGTCGGCGAGCCGCGTCGCCTGGCCGGCACGCGCAGCGGCTGGGCCAATCCCGCGGACGTCAAGCGCTCGACCCTGCAGCGCTTCGGCTGGCAGCTCGCCGGCACCGAGCTGCAGCGCATCAGCTGGCCGGTCACCGACCGCGTGGCCGACAGCCAGGCCGTGACCGAAACGGTGCTGCCGGAGGTCGAAGCGCTCGAGTTTTCCTATCGGGATGCCGGCGGCTCCTGGCAGCGGCGCTGGCCGCCCGACGAGGCGCTTGCCCGCCTGCCTGTCGCCATCGAGGTGGTCCTGGACACGCGCCGCTTCGGCCGCGTTCGCCGGGTGGTGGTGCTCCAGTGAGGGCGGGCGTCTTGCGGCGGCAGCGTGGCAGCGCTCTCCTGATCGCACTGATCACCGCGGCGCTGGCGGCGGTGATTGCCACCGCGCTGCTCGAGCGCGGCCAGCGATCCCTGGCCCGCAGCGAGGCGCTGCTGGCCAACGAGCGATCCTGGCAGTACGCGCAGGGCATGTCGATCCTTGCCCGGCGCATGCTCGAGGAAGCCATGGCCCAGGGCGCCGAGGCGTCAGCGCTCGACGGTAGCTGGACCGCGCCCTTCCAGGTACCCGGCGGCATGGTGCAGGGCCGGCTCGTCGACCAGGGCGCGCTGTTCAATCTCAACGCGCTCGCCCACCCCGACGGCGCCACGGCGACCGAGGCCCGCGAGGCCTTCCGCCGCCTGCTCGAGCAGCTCGGGCTCAACCCGATCATCGCCGACGAGCTGGCAGACTGGCTCGACGGCGCGGTCATGCCGCGGCCGGGCAGCGCGGCGAACGACTGGTACGCCCGCCAGGATCCGCCCTATCGCACCGCCGGTGTTCTGCTGGCCAACGCCAGCGAACTGCGCTGGCTGCGGAGTGTCGATGCGGCCGCCTGGCAGGCCCTCTCGCCGCTGGTCACGGCGCTGCCCGAACCGGAGCTGCGCATCAACGTCAACACCGCCCGCCCGGAGGTGCTGGCCGCCGTGATCGCGGAACTGGACGTCGAGCAGGCGCGCCGCGTTGTTTCCGACGGACCCTACTCCCAGCCGGTGCACTTCGTCGAGCATCCGCTCGTGGCGCCGGTAATCCGGCCCGACGAGCGCGTGCGACTGGGCATTCGCAGCCGCTGGTACCTGGCGCAGGCGCGGGTCGTGATCGACGGCGTCGAGCGCGACTATTTCCGCCTGATGAACGGTTCTGCGGCGGGTTATG
>JAASTB010000163.1 GCA_021767625.1 Wenzhouxiangella sp. | reverse complement strand
TAGCCGAGGTCGCGCAGGATGGTCAGCATGGCCACCATGCGCATCGAACCGGAATCCTTGTCGGGTTCGGGCGTGGTCGCGTCGATCACCAGCACATGACCGCGTGCCCGGTGATGGCGCGCGCGGTAGACGGCCTCGACGGCTTGGGGCCCGGGCACCGGTTCGGGCTGGTGGGCCAGCCGCTGGGCCCAGCGCGCCAGGAATTTTTCCCGATTGACGGCCTGGTAGCGCTTCGTGCCCGAGGATTCGTCCGTGCCCGAACTGATGCCTTCGTGGTGAACGATGGTGCAGGCGGGCTGGTAGATGACTCGCAGTCCGGCTTCGCGTACGCGGAAACACAGGTCGGTGTCTTCGTAGTAGGCGGGCGCGTAGTGCTTGTCGAAGCCGCCCAGCCGCGCGAACAACGATCGCTCGATGCCAAGGCAGGCGCCGGAGACGTAGTCGGCCTCGCAGGCAAAGCTGTACTCGGGGCGGTCGGGGTCGTCGCCGCGACCATAGTTCCAGCCCGAACCGTCCTCGAAGACGATGCCGCCAGCTTCCTGCAGGCGGCCATCGGGATAGACCAGCCGGGCGCCGACGATGCCGGCGTCGGGGAACGACGCATAGGTCTGCACCAGGGCCTCGATCCAGTCTTCCGTCACCGTAGTGTCGTTATTGAGAAAGACCAGGTACTTGCCCCTCGCCGCCGCGGCGCCCGCGTTGCAGCTGGCGATGAATCCGCTGTTGGTTTCGTTGCGAACCGTGACGACGCCCCGGCACTGCTCCAGGTAGTCGGCGGTGTCGTCCGTTGAGCAGTCGTCGACCACGATCACCTCGAACGGCGTGGCGCCGGCACGGGCGGCAATCGAGTTCAGGCACGCCGAGGTGTAGTGGGCCTTGTTGAAGACCGGCACCACGATGCTGACCAACGGCTCTTCGGGCGACTCCAGGCGGACCGGGACGAGCGTTTCGTCCGGCGCCTCGACCGTCTCGACGCGCCCCGGCATCGCCACGCGGGGCGGGGCGCCCTGTTGCATCAGTTCGAGCGTGCCGCGCGCGCCGTAGAGTCGCAGGTTGTGGAACAGTCGGGCGAGCATCCGCGGCCAGCGCAGGGGGTTGTAAACGCGTCGTCGAAGCGCGTTGGCGACGATGCGGTTGGTGACGCGCATCGGTCGCGTCATCCGCCACGACCGGCTCGCGAATATGGTCTGGAGCTCCTCTTCCAGGTGCTCGGTCCGGCTGCGCTGGGCCTGCAATTCGTTGCGCGTCGATTCCAGCTCGGATTCCGTCGCCTCGACCCGTCGCAGTCTGTCGGCCACTTCCCGTCGGTAGTCGTTCAGCTCGCCTTCGAGGCGCTTTGCCCAGTTCGTGCGCTCTCCTGCCAGGCGTTCCTGCTTGCGGGCCCAGTCCGTGCGCCGCTCGAGATCGCGGCGCAGCACTTCGATCTCTGCGCGCATCGCCCGGTGTGTCAGGGCGGCGTCGGCAAGGCCGGCGGCATGGACCGCGGCCTGGCGCTCGGCCCCCGAGCTGGCAGAGGCGCCGCGTGGACGGGCCGGCTCCAGGCCGACGAGTTCGTCGATCGAAGACAGCGCCCCGCCAATCGGCGGTTCAGCCGGCAGTGCCCGGCGCATCGCTTCGAGGCGCTCGGGATGCTCGCGCAGGGACTGCACCGCCTGCACCACTGAAGCCGCGTCCGGTTCGAACAGCACACCGTCGACCTCGTGGCGTATTCGCTCGACGAAGCTGCCGGTGCGAGTGGCCAGTGGCACGAGGCCGAGCGAGCGGGTCTCGGACAGGACATAGTTCCAGGTCTCGGCCACGGTGGACAGGAACAGCGCGGCCTGGGCACCCAGGCGCGCCAGGTGCTGCGGCAACTCCCCGTGGCGGTAATCGAGCACGATGTCGATGCCGGGGCGGCCGAAGAAGCGCATGCCGTCCCGACCGCAACCCAGCAGCGTAACCCGAGCGTGCTCGCGTAGCCCCTCCAGCGCGGCCTCGAGCAGGCGAAGCCCCTTGCCGGTGGAAAGGCGGCCGACCACGACCAGGTTGAGCCGCCCGTCGGGCATGGGGCGCGGTTCGATCGACGACGCGTCGGCGGGCCAGCCGGCAAAGCCGTGGGGAATCAGGTGCGCCGCCTCGAGTGGATCGTTCACCAGTCTCCGCCAGCGCTCGAGAACCTGTTCGGTCGGGGCGGCCAGGGCGACGTCGTTGTGTCGAATCGCATCGAGCCAGGCCGCGGCCAGTTGGCGCCAGGCCGCGCCGCGGCGCTCTTCGAACAGGAAAGCGTTGCCGGACTCGGCGACGGCGCGTTCCAGGTCGATGCGGTCCTCCTGGCCGATGAAGGCCAGCGGGTCCTGATCGAGAACGGGCCAGGCAGGGTAGTAGTCGTGCAGCATCTCCAGCGTCGGCAGGCCGGTGGCCAGCGCATCCAGGCCGTGCCCGATCAGCGACGAGACCAGGATGCGCGCCACGCCGAAGCGGCTTATGACGCCGTCGAGGATTTCCCGGTAGCCGGCGTGTTCGACGTCCGTACCGGAAATGGCCGGGGAAAGGGTCCACTGCCGGATGCAGCCGCGGCCGGGGCCGCCGGCGTAGAGCTTGAGCCACTGCCCGTGAATCCGGCCGTCGCTGTGGCCGCCGGCCGAGAGCACGAGGTGGACGTGGTCTCGGTCGGCTGCGACGACATCGGCGATCCAGCGTGCCACGCCGCCGCCCCAGTCGTGGCTGATGTGAAGCACGACCGGTCGTTGGTCGAACCCGTACAGGGGCAGGGCGTCCAGTTCGCCGGCCAGCGCCAGACCCGCGAGCCGTTCGCGAAGGTGGCCGAGCGCCGCGTTCAGGTCGGGCGCGGGCTCCTCTTCGCCGTGTACGGCAGCCGGATCCTGGATCCAGAAGCCGTCGTAAATCCAGCCATGCCCGCGCTCGGCCAGCGCGACCGCTTCGTTCGCCTGCCCGGGCGGGATGACCGCCAGGCGCCGGGGACGAAGATGAACGGGCGAGAACCGCAGCTCGGCGGCGGCCTGAACGAGGGCGTCGAGCCGCTCGCTCGGGCAGGACAGTCCGGACGCGGGGTCGAGCCCGGCCTCGTGATCGCCGGGCAGGGTCAGGAGTGGGGGACAGTCGGGCGATGTCAGGGCATGCGCCAGGCGCGGCCCGAAGCGCTCCGGCAGGAGCAGCTGCGGTGTCACGAGGAGAACGCCGTGGCACGTTCGCCCGGCGTCGAGCTCACCCAGCCAGGTCCACCAGGGTCCTCGGCTGCCCGGCAGTACTTCCAGGCCCTCGGGCGCGATACCACCCTCGCTGGCGACGACCTCGCCGGCGCAATGCGCCTGCAGGGCCTTGATCCAGGCGGATTCGACCGGCCGGTCCGGCTGGGTCAGCACGATCACCAGTGCTTGGTCGAGAAATTGGCTGTCGGGATCAGTCACCGGGCTGGCGTGCCATGAGCTAGTTCGAGAATGGTGGTGCGACGGTATACTGCATTGTCGCGGTCCACTTCAGTGCAACCGCCGGGCCCGTCGCCGCAAACGGGCAATTATCGTTCAACCATGGTCTTCTGTCATCTCGCGTATGGCCCGCAAGCCACGGCGCAGCCGTAAATCACGTTCCGGAAAGAAGCGCAGCGGCGCCCGCCGCTGGCCGCGCTGGTTGCTGCGGCCGCTGCTGTTCCTGCTGGGCCTGGCGCTGGGGCTGCTCGGTCCCTGGATATGGTGGCTCGACCGGGAAGTTTCCCTGCGTTTCGCCGACCGGCACCTGGCCGAAGCCAGCCGGGTCTACGCCCGGCCCCTGGAATTGCACGACGGACTGCCCCTGTCGCGCCGCGACCTGCTCGTCGAGCTCGAAGCCGCCGGCCTGCGGGCCGGCTCGCCGGAGCGGGCCGGGCGTTTCCGGGTCGAGGGCGAGCGAATCGAGCTGCATCTTCCGGCTTTCGACTTTCCCGACGGACGGCAGGACGCCCGGCGCGCTTCGCTGCGCCTGGACGACGGCCGGGTCGACCTGCTCGGGGGGACCACCGTGCTGCGCCTGCCGCCGGCCGAGCTGGGGCGCATCCTGCCCCTGGACGACCGCGTGCGCACGCCGCTGGCCATCGAGGAATACCCACCACTGCTGGTCGCCGGCGCGCAGGCGGTCGAGGACCGTCGTTTCAAGCATCACTTCGGCGTGGATCCCGTGGGTCTGGCGCGGGCGATGTGGGCCAACCTGCGCGCCGGCCGGGTGGTGCAGGGCGGCAGCACGATCACCCAGCAACTGGTCAAGAACCTGTTTCTGTCGCCCGAACGCAGCCTGTTGCGCAAGTTCAACGAGGCGATCATGGCCGTCAGCCTCGAGCTGCGATTCTCCAAGGCGGAGATCCTCGAGGCCTGGCTCAACGAGGTCTACCTGGGCCAGGACGGTCGTCGCGCCATCCACGGCTTCGGCCGGGCTGCGGAGTACTATTTCGGTCAGCCGGTCGAGGCGCTCGACCCCGGCCAGATTGCGCTGCTGGTGGGCATGGTGCGCGGCGCATCCTGGTACCACCCGTTGCGCAATCCCGAGCGTGCACGGGAGCGTCGCGATCTCGTCCTGGCGATGTTCCACGAGACCGGCCTGATCGACCAGGGGATGCTGCGCCGACAGCAGGCCGCCGGCC
The DNA here is from genome assembly GCA_021767625.1 of Wenzhouxiangella sp. GTDB lineage: Bacteria > Pseudomonadota > Gammaproteobacteria > Xanthomonadales > Wenzhouxiangellaceae > Wenzhouxiangella. Next base: position 791 of record JAASTB010000163.1, on the reverse strand, counting down.
TGGGCCTGCGACCTTCGCTGCGCTCCGGTGCCAGTCAGTACGGCGCTTTCATGGACCTGGTCGGCCGGCAGCTGCGTGCCGACTACCGCGACGCCGACCTGCGCGGCACGGGCCTGCGCGTTTTCACCACGCTGTCGCCTTCGGCGCAGCGCCGGGCGGAGACGGCCCTGGCCGACGGGTTGTCCGGCGTTGAGCGCGAGCCCGATTCGCTGCAGGGTGCCATCGTGCTCGTCGAACCCGGCGACGGCGAAGTGCGCGCCCTGGTCGGCGACCGGGTGCGCGGCCGGCGCGGCTTCAACCGCGCGCTGGACGCCCGCCGGCCGGTCGGCTCGGTCATCAAGCCCCTGGTCTACCTGCTGGCGCTGTCGCGGCCGGACCGATTCACGCTGGTCACGCCGGTGGAGGACAAAGCGCTGACTGTCGAAATCCCGGGTTCCGGACCCTGGCAGCCGGTCAACTACGACGGCGTCAGCCACGGCACGGTGCCGCTGCTCGAGGCCCTGGCCCAGTCCTACAACCAGGCCAGCGTCCGCGTCGGCATGGATGTGGGGGTGGACGCGCTGTTCGACCTGATGCGGCGCCTGGGTGTCGAGCCGGGCCGCGAGGCGCATCCGGCCGCCTTTCTCGGCGCCGTGAGCCTCACGCCGCTGCAGGTCGCCCAGCTCTACCAGCCCATCGCCGCCGAAGGCTACAGCGCCCCGATCCGGGCGGTGCGGGAAGTCGTCGATCGCGACGGCGAGACCATCGCCCGCTATCCCCTGCAGCTCAAGCCCCTGCCCCAGCGCGAGGCC
>JAASTB010000162.1 GCA_021767625.1 Wenzhouxiangella sp. | reverse complement strand
GCGATCGGTCGGGTTTTCATGCAGGCGGACATAGCTTTCACCGTCGGGGAAGCGCCGCCACTCCAGTCGACCGGTCGACAAGCTCATGCTGCCCGCGATGGATTCCGCCAGGTCCTCGCTGCCCGGCAGCGGCAGGATCATCGCCCCCCTGGGCTCACTCATGGTTTCTCTCCGATGACGACGATGCCGTTGGTTTCGGCGTACTCGCGGGCATAGGCGAGCTCGCCGCGCGACTCGGCGTGGATGGTGTAGAGCGGCTGACCGCGTTCGACGCGGTCGCCGATGCGCGCGTGCATGTACACGCCCGCGGCCGGCGCGCCCGGGGCGCCCGCCAGCTTGGCCACCTGGGCCAGACGGCGATTGTCGAAACGGGTGACCACGCCGCTGTGGGCCGAGGGCATGTCGTGGGTCTCGCCGGCGACCGGTGGATCGCGGAAGTCTCCCTGCGCCCGGCAGATGGCTTCGAAGCGCGCCCGCGCTCGTCCGCTGGCCAGGGTTTCCTCGGCCAGCATGCCGCCCTCGCCGGTTTCGGCCACCCCGGCCAACTCCAGCAGGGCGCCGGCCAGCAGAACGGCTCTTTCACGCAGGTCGATAGGCTGATCGTCGGCATTGGCGAGCACGGACAGGACGTCGCGGGCCTCCAGCGCCGGGCCGATGCCGCGACCCACGGGTTGCGTGCCGTCGGTGACCAGCACCCGGACCTTCATGCCGAAACGCTCACCGACCTGCTCGAACCGGGCGACCAGGCGCTCGGCGTCGGCCTGCGAGCGGACCTTTGCCGTTTCGCCGACCGGCACGTCCAGGACCAGGTGGGTGGAACCCGCGGCCACCTTCTTGGAAAGCACGGAGGCGACCATCTGGCCCTCGGCGTCGATATCCATCAGGCGTTCGACGCGGATGAGCGTGTCGTCGACCGGGCTCAAGCGCATGGCCCCGCCCCAGGCCATGCAGCCGCCCTGTTGTTCGACGACCTTGCGCAGCGCGGCGATGTCCAGGTCGACGCGGGTCATCGTTTCGACGGTGTCGGCCGTGCCGGCCGGCGAGGTGATCGCCCGCGAAGAGGTCTTGGGCATCCACAGACCGTGCTCGGCGACGATGGGGACGACCAGCGGCGTGGTGCGATTGCCGGGCAGGCCGCCCACGCAGTGCTTGTCGACAATGGTCTCGCGCGGCCATTCGAGCTTTTCGCCCACCGCCACCATGGCCGCGATCATGTCGGTCAGTTCGTCGTCGTCGGGATCGCGGGCGGCCATGCTGCTCAGGAACATGGCCAGGTGGACGTCGGCATAGCGTCCGGCGGCGATGTCGTTGATCGCGGCGTGCATCTGGGCGCGGTCGAGGCGCTTGCCGTAGATGCGGCCGCGCACCGCGCTCAGGGACGCCACCGGCTGCGGGTGGCTGATGTGGACCAGGTCGCCTTCCTCGATGCCCAGGCGGTGCCAGGCGGATTCGGACAGACCCAGTTCGTGCAGGCCGAGCCATTCGGACTCGACCTGGTAGAGCGTTGCGATGATGCTTCGCCGCCCGTTCTTCAGGCGCACCCGGGCGTGGGCCGAGAAACCCTCCGAGCGACAGACCGGGCAGTCGCGCCGCGTGATGACGACCAGCTCGTCGTGCGTGTCCAGTCCGAGTCGGCGCGCGACCAGGTTGTTGCCGTTGGGTGCGTGCGCTCGGGCGCTCATCCCAGCGCGTGCTCCGAGTCGTGGTCGGGCACCACGCAGTCCCAGCCCAGCTCTTCTTCGATGCGCAGCCGCAGGGCGTCGGAGGCGTCCGGTTCGCCGTGGACGATGAAGGTGAGCTTGGGCGGACGCTCGAAGCCGGAAAGCCAGCGCATGATTTCGTCGGCGTCGGCATGCGCCGAGAGCATGTCGAGGTTCTCGACCCGGGCCTTCACCGGCCAGTACTGGCCGTGGATCTTGACCGACTCCTCGCCGGCGACCATCTTGGCGCCGCGCGTGCCGCCAGCCTGGTAACCGGCGAACAGGATGGTGTTGCGCGCGTCGGGGGCGTAGACCTTGAGGTGATGAATGACCCGGCCGCCGGTGGCCATGCCGCTGCCGGCGATGATGATCTTGGGGTGCGGATCCCGGTCGAGCGCCTTGGAGCCGTCCACGTCGCGGACGAACTCGGGCAGGGAACAGGCCGCCTCGGCTTCGGCGCCGGTCAGCCGATGGTCGTCGGGATGGTCGGCGAAGACCTCGGTGGCATTGATGGCCAGCGGACTGTCGAGGTACACCGGAATCTTCGGAATCGTGCCCGCGCGCATCAGCCGGTTGAGGTGGTGGAGGATGAGCTGCGTGCGGCCGACGGCGAAGGCCGGGATGATCACGCTGCCGCCGCGGGCGACCGTGTCGTTGACGATGGCCGCGATTTCGGCCTCGGCGTCCTCGTGGTTCCGGCGCCGGTTGCCGTAGGTGGATTCGACGACGAGGTAGTCGGCTTCGCGCACCGGCTCGGGTTCGGGCATGGTTGCGCTGTTGTAGTTGCCCAGATCGCCGCTGAAGACGATGCGCATGCCGTGAACGTTCAACTCCGCGGTCGCCGCGCCGGGAATGTGGCCGGCGTGGCGGAAAAGCAGTTCGACGTGATCGGTGCGGTAGGGCTCGTGAAACCGCACCGTCCGGAAGCTCTTGAGGGATTCCTCGGCCTCGGCCTTGGTGTAGAGCGGCTTGGCGGGGCGGTGCTTGGTCCAGCCGTGTCGGTTGGCGTCCTCGGCGTCCTTTTCCTGGATGAAGCCGCTGTCGGGCAGCAGGTATCGGCACAGGTCGCGGGTGGCCGGTGTGGCCAGGACCTTGCCCTTGAAGCCTTCGCGGCAGAGGACGGGCAGCCAGCCGGAGTGGTCGATGTGCGCGTGCGTGAGAATCACGTGCTTGATCTGCGCGGGGTCGACGGGGAGCGAGCGCCAGTTGCGCTGCCTGAGGTTCTTGTAGCCCTGGAACATGCCGCAGTCGACCAGGTAGTTCGACCGCTTGCAGCGCAGCAGGAACTTCGATCCCGTGACGGTGCCGGCGGCACCCAGGAAGCGAATCGTGGTGTCAGCGGCTCTTGTCATGGTCGTCTCCTCCGGTGGACTCGCAGATGTCGGCAAATCGTTGGAGCAACCCGGCTCCCGCCGGGGTCTCGGTCACGGCCTGGAGAATGGCCTTGCTGTCGAAGCCTTCCCCGTCGAGCAACTCGCTTCTCGCCTCGACATAGCATCGCATGATCGCGGCATCGAATTCGGGGTGAAACTGCACGCCCCAACTGTGTCCGCCGAAGTGGATGGCGTGGTTGGGATCGCTTTCCGTGCGGCCCAGTACGCGGGCCGATGGCGGCGGCTCGAGAACGACCTCGAGGTGCGTGACGTTGACCGATGAAGCGGGCGCCAGCGGCCCGAGCAAGGGATCGTCCGGTGCATCGACCGTGAGCACACGGGTACCCATGCGGCGGCCCGCGGGGTTGGGGCCGACCCGCCCGCCGAGGCCGTGGGCGATGAGTTGGTGGCCGTAGCACACGCCCAGTACGGGAAGGCGATCCTCGCGCACGAGATCAGCCAACCAGGCGGCAGTGCGCTCGGACCAGTCGAGCCGGTGGGACACCATGGCCGGGGAGCCCGTCACGACCACGCCAGCGAATTCGCCCACCGACTCCCGGTCGGGCAGGGATTCGCCCACGCTGACGTCGATGGTCAGGTAGTCGAAGCGCTTGGGCCCGATCGAGCGAATGAACCAGGTTTCGAAGTCACCGAAGCGGCGTCTTGCTTCGGCGAAGGCCGAACCGGTCTTGACGATCAGCAAACGGGGTCGCGCACTCAAGGCTCGAATCGGTCTCCGAAGACTTCCGCGCGCAAAGCGCGGGCGATGTCGGCATCGGTGACTTCGAGGATGAACAGGCCCCGGTTGTAGTCGGACACGAGAATGATGTTGTTGCCGAAGTAGGGAAAGACGTTCCAGGCGCCCTGAAAATCGAGGTCACCACGGCCCGGAAACGTATCGAAGTAGGCCACCTCGGTGAGATTTCCCGAACCGGCGTCGTCGATCCTCAGGATGCGCAGGCCGCGCTCATAGTTGGCCTGGAACACGTAGTCGCCGATCACGTACTGGTTGTGGTCGATGGCCAGTCCGTCGGCGATGTACTCGGCCGGCGGGGGTGCGGTGTCGAGGGACGCGAAATCGAAGACCAGGGTGCGGGTGCCCTCGAGGTTGTCCCGAAATTCGTCGAGTTCGTCGTCGACGAGAAAGTAGCGCTGATCTTCCGTCAGCCAGCCCTGATGGGTGTACTGCGAACCGGCATAGGTGTGCCGTCCCACCTGAACCGGGTCGGCCTTGTCGGTGACATCGACAATGGTGACGCTGTCCTCGTTGCTGGCCAGGCAGATCTCGCGGCCCTGGTAGTCGGCATCGGGTCCGTGGTAGATCACGCATTGGACGTCGTGCGTGTAGCCGTCGCCGTCATAGCATCCGGCGTATTGCGGATTCTGCGGCTGGCGGATATCGACCATCAGCAGGCCGCCGGCGCATTGATCACTGCCGACGGCGTAGGCGAAGCCGCTGCGCTCGTTGATGGCGATGTTGTGCGCGCTGTCGAATCCGGTGAAGTGCGCATCGTGGTCGAAGGTGATCGGCAGTTCGCTACCGGGATCGAGCAGGCGGCGAAGGTCGAAGACCTGGATGCCCTGACCGCTGACCGAATCGGCCACCACGTAGGCGTGATCGCGGTATGTCTTGACGTCGGTCCAGACGTCCTCGCCGACGCCGGCCGGTCGCGGCAGGTTGCCGATGTAGACGGGGTTTTCCGGGTCGGTGATCTCGACGAAAGCCACGCCGTTGGAGCGGCCCATGAGGGCGAACATCCGACCGCTGTCGCGGTGGACCCAGCCCCAGTTATCGGCCCCGTTGGCGCCGCCGCCGATGTCCTGGAGCGGCAGCCATCCGGCCAGGCGAACCGATTGGCAGCTGAATACGTCTGCCGAGCCGTCGACGCAGTCGGTCGGCCCGGAGAAGTCGTAGCTGATCTTTGACTGCCGGTGCATCTGGTGAGCCAGGCTCTCGAATTCCAGATCGGGGTGCTGCTTCTCGAGCACCTGCGCCCGCTGGCTGGTGAAACAGGGCCAGGCGACGAGGGGCAACAGGGCCGCGACGACGAGGGCGATGAGCAGGAGCGGCTTGAGCGAATGGCGCATGGCGGGTTCTGATCTCCGGCGGGTGTCTGGCCGCGGCCGGTGGAAGTAGGGGCCGGTTTGGGTCGACCATCATAACCGGATGGAAGCCACCGGGCGCGGGATGGGCCGTTATACTTGCAGGCTTGTCCGACAGAGTCGACCAAGACCGTGTATTTTCAGGATTTCATCCGCACCCTGGACCGCTACTGGGCCGACCGGGGTTGCGTGCTGACCGCCCCGCTGGACCTCGAAGTGGGTGCCGGCACT
>JAASTB010000161.1 GCA_021767625.1 Wenzhouxiangella sp. | reverse complement strand
CTCCCGCCGCTGTAACAGGCGCATAGTTGGGGTACAATCTGACCCGCATCCGGCCAGGTGGCAGAGTGGTGATGCAGCGGCCTGCAAAGCCGTGTACCTCGGTTCGATTCCGGGCCTGGCCTCCAAGAATGACCTGATCCAAAGAGCCGGCGATTCGCCGGCTCTTTGCGTTTCGTTCTCAGAGTTCTACAAGGGCTTCGGCGCGGCGCATCACTGCATCGTCTCCGTGGTACTTGCGCCACGTTCGAGGCAGGCTTTCGAGCAGCGCAGCAAGCGCCTGCCGGTCCGCGTCTTCCCGTTGCCCCACCTGATGCCTGATTTCCGCCAGTCTTGCGGGCAGGAAGCCGCTCTCGGCAGCGCTCTGTCGCAATGCTGTCGTAAAGTCCGGATCCAGCGAGTCCTTGAGCGACAGAAGGAACTGCGCCCGTGGAACGCCTTCGAATGCCGCCTGCTTCAGCCAGAATCGGTGGGCTCGTCCGTCCTGCACCACATCGTCTCCGCAGCGGAGTCGCTCGGCCAGATCGAGCTGAGCCCGGACGATGCCGGCCCGGGCCGCCTGATGCGTAACTTCGATGATGGCACCGGGGTTCTCCGGGTCGACCTGGAGCTTCAGGAAGTCGAGCGTCCATGCCGCCTGGTAGGCGGCGAGAATGTCCTCGCTGGCCGCTTCGAGGTCTGCCTCGAGCTTTTGCCGGGTGACGCTTCCGTAGGGTGATCCTGCGCCACGGTTGTCGAGCGTGAAGCTGATTTGCTGTGTAATGTACATGGGGACGCTTTCGGGCGCACCGTCGGTCCACTCGAAATCCCAGCGGGAAAAGGCCCGCATGGCGGCACGGTCGAACACTTCTTCCGGATCGCTAAAGAGAACATGGGGCTGTTCGATGTCACCCGCGTCGTTGATCCAACCGCCCAGCAGCACCAAGCCCATGGCCCCGGAGCGAGCGGCATCGCGCGGATAGCGGGGCGCCTCGCGGTCTACGGTGAGCTGCTTGTCGTCGATCAGGGCCTGAATCCGATAGCTCTCGGCCTCACTGGCGCTTTGTTTCCCTTTTTTGCATTCTCTACAGAATTCCGGGGCATGACGTGCCAGAAGAGCGCTTCGGGAGTATTCGCTTCGCCATGTGGGCAGTCGCCGTTCAAGCTCCGCGCGTTGCGGCTCGTTCAGCGCCGCTAGTATCGTCGGAGAGGCCGCTTCGGCCGTCGAGAACCCGGCCTCGGCGGCCAGGTTGATCCAGAGGGCTGCCTCGACCAGCTGTGCGGGCCCGCCTTCGCCGTTGGCCAGCATGGCGCCCAGGTTGAACTGGGCTTCGACCCGTCCGGACTCGGCCATGCGGCCGAAAGCGGTCCGCGCCGCCTCCAGTTCGCCGGCCGCGTGCGCCTCGACGGTTTCGTCGAAGGATACCGGTTGCCTCGCCTCGACTACGCTTGCGCCGAGGCAGGCCACAATCGCCAACACCATTCGATTCATGGGAATATCTCCTCAGGTTGTTTGTAACGACCCCTTGCTCGACGCCCCCCGGCGCCGGGTTTGCGGTAAAGCGGTGCCGGCTTCGCTCAGCCGGCCGCCAGCGACTTCGCTCGTTCGACGAGCTCCTGGTCCGGGTTGACCATGTACCAGAACTCCGGCAAGAGCTCCACCAGCCTTTCGAGAAGCTGCTTGTCCGCGGTCGCCGGTTCGGCTAGCTCCTGCCGCAAGACGGTCATGATGGCCGGCACGCTGCCGGCTTCGGCGGCTTGGGACAGCAGAGCCTGATCGAATTGCGCCTCGCCCGTGCCGCGCAGGCTGAGCAGGAACTGCGCGAGCGCATCGCCCGACAGAGCGGCCCGATGCAGCCAGAAGGCCGCGGCCCGGCTGTCCTGGCGGATACCCCTGCCACCTTGCAGGTGGTCGTGAAGGTCGATCTGAGCGCGAGCCAGACCTCTCTTGGAGGATTCGTGCATCAAGGTCATGAATCCCTGGTGACCGCCGGCCAGGTCGCCGAATCCGAGGATGCTGGCCATGCGCGCGGCTCGATAGCCGGCGGCGACGTCTTCGTCCCAGTCGTCGATGAGGCGCTCATACTGTCGCCGGGCCTTGCGCTCCCAGCTCCTGCCGTCGAGATAGAACATGATGGATTCGCTGACGTAGCGGCCGCCGGGCCGAGGCGCGCTGTCTTCCCACTCGACCCGCCAGTCCAGCAGCGCGGCCAGTGCCGGTCCATCGAAGATCCATTCCGGGTCGCTGAAGATGACGTGGGGGTTCTCGAATCTGCCGTCCGGGCCGACCCAGGCGCCCAGGCGCACGAAGCCGGGAATGCCGCGACGACGTAGTTCGCGCGGATACTTCGGCGCGCGCTTGTGCAGAACGGCCTGTCTGCCGTTGATGACGAGCTCCTCGGTGCCGAAGGTCGGTCGGAGGCCGTCGAACTGGCCCTCTCCGCAGTCGTCGCAGGGCTCGGGCGCGTGGCGCGCGAAGAGGGCGGTTTCCGAGTAGCGGCGCTGCCAGTCCGGAAAACGCTTCGCCACCGCATCGCGCTGCGCGGGCTCGAGGGAGTGTTGCGGTGTCTCGCCGGGCGCTTGGTGGCCTTGAGCGGCCGCCAGGCGAATCCAGAGTGCGCCCTCGACAGCATCCGCCCCACCGCCTTCACCAGCCAGGAGCATGCTACCGAGCTGGTGCTGGGCCGCCGCGAATCCGTTCTCGGCCAGGCGGCGGAACGACGCCCGGGCGGCCTCGGTCTCTCCGGCTGCGCGAGCTTCGGCCGCCTGGTCGAAAGTGACCGGTTGCCGTGCATCCACCATGCCTGCACAAAGGCAGGCCAGAATCGCCAACACGATTCGATTCATTTTCGTCTCCGTTATTGTTGAATCAAGCCCTTTCCCGATCACAACCTAGCGAGCGGCGGGGAGCGGGTCAAGTTCGGGAGACGAAAACCGGCCCGATTCAGACCTTCGGTTTCATGGCGTCCTTCTTGCGGCCGGATTGCCCCGCAGCCAGGGCGATGTTGGCCGAGCGCATGATCAGGGCCGTCAGGCCGAGCAGCAGCACGATCATCAGGGCGGCCAGCCAGCGCTGGTAGGACTCGGCCCGGTAGACGCCGCCCGAGCCCACGCTTTCCATGCGCTGCGGCGGGTAGGGCAGGCCGAACTGGGTGGCGAGGCCGCGAATGCCGGAGAAGTTGATGACCGGAACGCCTTCCTGCAGGAAGTGCCCCATCACGGATGGAACCCGGAAGGCGGCAGACGGCGCCTTGCGGATGAGCCCGCTGCCGAAGTAGTGGTCGATGCTTTCCGGGCCGGTGGTGGCCGTCCCGCCGCCGACGTTCACCAGCGCGGCGATGGGCTGCCCGTCGGCGCCCTGGTTGTAGACGCGAATGCGCTCTGCCACCGCGGCTTCATAGCTGTCGGGAATCATCAACTCGATGCCGGCGCTTTCCGCTGCGCTGCGAATCAACTGCAGTCCGCGTTCGTTGAGGCCGATGCCCCGGTCTTCGATGCCGCCCAGGGTGGCCGCCTGCGCCTGCATGTGGATCAGCTCGGCGTTGCGCAGCTCCCGCGAGATATCCATCCATGCAAAGCCGGGCACGTTGGCTCCCCATTGCGACGCCGATCCCGACACGATGGCGATGGGCGTGACATCCATGGATTCGAGCGCGGCATAGACGGCAAGATTGAGGGCGGGAAAGGAGCCGGAAACGGCTACGGCCACGTGGTCGCCCGGTTCGACGCCGGCTTCGGCCAGCAGGCGGATGGCGACCGCGGCCCAGTTGGGGTTGATGGTCGCCTGCTTGGCTTCGAGGTGACCGCTGTTGCTGGTGATCGGTGAGGAAGCAACGCCGATCAGCCCGGAGCGCAGCGGATCGACGTCCGGGTTGATCGGCTCGATCCGTCCCCGGATCGGTCGCAGGGTCTCGATGCCCTGCTGGACCAGGCGCGAGGCGTCGAGCATTTCGTCGTAGTAGTCGGAAGCCTCTTCACGCGTGAAGGTCTCGACCACGATCAGTGCCGCGACAGCTGCAAGGGCGAGCAGGAGCAGGGCGCTCACGGGAATATCGGACGGGCGCCAGTAGAGTTTCTGACCGCGTGGCATCATTCGAACACCTCCTGCAGGACGGTCGTGATGTCGGCGCGGTTGAGCGCCTGCTCCGCCTCGTAGGTCATCAGAACATCGGGCATGATCAGTACCAGGATCAGGCGCACGAGGACGGCCGAAACGATCAGCCCCACCAGGGTCTTGACCACGCCCTGTCGCTCGAACCAGATGGCGATCAGGCCGGGAATGATGTAGCCGATCACGCTCAACTCGAAGTAGCTGAAGTGCATCGCGCTGCCCGCCGTGCCGGGTGCGCCGGTCTCGGGTGCCGGAAAGCTGAGAACGCCACCCATCGCCATGTCCATCAGCGACCCGGAGAGGTAGCCGAAAAGGATCATCAGCGCGGTCTTGCGCCGTCCGTAGACGACCATGAAGCTCGACAGGGTCCGCACCGCGATATACGTCACGTAGGCGGCCAGCAGGGTCATGGCCACGCTCCAGGGCTGCAGCAGCTTCAGCGCCACGTAACCGGGCACGACCAGGCCGCCGGCGGCGAGTCCGAAGACCTCCACCAGCAGCAGGGTGACGAGCAGGCCGATGCCGATCGACACCGCCAGCAGGTTGAGCAGGATCATAGGGGTTGGCTCCGTGTTGCCCGGTTGTTGAACTGCCTGGCGAGTTCCGCGCCGCCGCCGTGCACGTTGCACATGCCCACGATGAGCGCCGCGCCTTCGGTGTGTTCCAGCACGGTTTCGAACAGCTCGTGCTGGTCGAGTCCCTCGGCCACGGTCATGCGGCTGGGTGCGAGTCCGGCCCGAACCGCGGCCCTGGCGAACAGCAAGGTCCCCGAGCCCATCAGCACGTAGTGGTCGGCCGGCGTCCAGCGGCCCGCCACCTCGGCGAGCTGCTGCGAGCGTTGCGGCCGGTCGAAGCGACAGTTCACCACGGCCAGCTTGAAGCGGTCCCGGCCGTAGTGATCGACCACCTTCTCCCAGATGAGCTCGGTGGAATCCGGGTCGTTGGCGGCAAAGGCGTTGACGAAAATGATGTCGCGTCCGAAGAAATCGACGCTCTGAACGCGGGTGGCTCCCACTTCGGGTTCGAGTTGCTGCATGCCCCGCAGGGCCGCCGCCCGCTCGACACCCAGCGCCCGGCAGACGTTCAGGGCCAGGGCGACGTTTTCGGCGTGCTCGGCGTAGCGAAAGCCCGCCATCTCCTCGTCGGATACGGCGGCCACGTCTTCCGCCGAGGTGGCGTGCAATTGGCTGCCGCGGTCCTCGGCAGCCATCTCGAAGGTGTCGAGGTATTCCCGCTCGGCCGTGAACAGGTGGGCGCCGTAGGGAACGGTGCCGGCCAGGGCGAGCGCGACATCCGGCGCGCCCGGCCCCATGACGTCGAGGTGGTCAGCACGAGCGTTGGTGATCACG
>JAASTB010000160.1 GCA_021767625.1 Wenzhouxiangella sp. | reverse complement strand
GGTCATCAACGAGCGGATCCGCTCCGTCTCGTTCCAGCATCAGGTGCACGCTTTCCTGGAGTTCGCCCGTTACCTGGGCTTGCCCACCGAGGGCATCGACCGGCGCCTGCCCGTGCCCGAGGAAGCCCGCGCTTTCGCACGGCAGTATCAACCCGAGGCGCGACGCGCCGTGATCATCAGCCCGGCTTCAAGCCATTCCGGGCGCAACTGGAATGCGGAAGGCTACGCCGCCGTGGCCGACTGGATCGCGGATGAGACGGGACGCCCCGTGATCCTGATGGGCGGACCGGGACCGGCGGAACAGGAACTGGGCCGAGCCATCGAGGCACAGGCCCGCAATCCCGTACTCAACCTGATCGGGCGCGACACGATCAAGCAGGCCTTGGCAATGTTCGAGCGAGCTGCTTGCGTGGTCGCACCGGACTCCGGCCCGGCGCATTTCGCCGACGCTATGGGAACGCCCGTTGTCGGCCTTTACGCCGCGACCTGGGCCCGGCGATCAGGGCCCGTCAACAACCTGGAGCACAGCGTGGACCGCTTCCCGGATGCAGCCCGCCGGTTCGCAGGCCGCGAACCGGAAAAACTGCGCTGGGGCAAGCGACTGGAGCGCCCCGGGGTGATGGCGCTCATCACCCCGGAGATGGTCATCGAGAGACTCAGGCCCCTGCTGGGCGCCTGATCTGCCGCCGATTACCAGTTGTCGCAGTCCAGGTCGGATTGCGTCGACGAACCACCCTCTTCGTTCAGCCGCGTGACCTCCACGTTGGCCGAGGCGGTAGCACCCGAGGGATCGCTGATCGTGTAGGTGAAGCGATTGCGGCCATTGCAGGAGTCACTGACCCGGAAGGTGATCGTACCGTCACCGTTGACCGTGAACTCCGCCGGACGGCCGTACCACTGCTCGACCGAAACGATTTCCAGCGGGTCACCGTCGGGATCGAAGTCATTGGCCAGCACGTCGACCGTCACGGCCTGGCCGATCGTCGTGGAGGCCTGGTCCGGGTTGGCTACCGGGGCGCGATTGGCGAAGGCGACATCGACAATGACCGTGCCCGTCGCCTCGCCACCCTGACCGTCGCTGATCGTGTAGGTGAAGCTGTCGCTACCGACGAACTCGTCGTTCGGGAGGTAGCGCAGCACGTCGCCGGACTGCGTGACGGTGCCGTTGTCCGGTTGCGTGAATCCGGCGATGCCGAGTGAGTCGCCGTCGGGATCGCTGGCGGATGCGAGCACGTCGATGTCGACCGGCTGGTTGCGCAGCGTCGCGGCGGTCAGGTCGCCCACCACGGGCGGCTGGTTGGGCGACTGGACGGTCACGGTCACCGTCGCGCTGGCCTCCCCGCCGAAACCGTCCTCCACCGTGTAGCTGAAGCTGTCGGTTCCGGTGAAGCCCGAGTTCGGCGTGTAGAGCACCTGGCCGCCGCTGGCCGAAGCCTGGCCGTTGGCCGGCTGGGTCACGCTCACGATCGTGAGGCTGTCGCCGTCGGCATCGCTGTCGTTGGCGAGGACGTCGAGCGCGTTGTCGGTGGAGTCGGTATCGACCGTGTACTGGTCGTTGCCTGCCTGCGGCGCTTCGTTGGCGAACTCGATCTCGCCTTCGGTGACCGTCGCCGTGCTTTCCTGGTAGCGGTAGTAGTCCACGATGCGCTTGTGGCGGACCGGGTTGCGCAGGGCACGACGGATCCAGGGCGCTTCGACCGGCACCTCGACCTGGCGAATTTCGGTGGCCGGCTCATCCGGGCCGACGGTCACGGTTTCGGTGCTCGAGCGCTCGGTCACGAAGCTGATCTCGACGCGGCGGTTCTTCGAGCGGTTCTCGGGGCTGTCGTTGGGAAAGCGCGGCTCGGTCTCGCCTTCACCGCGCCAGTCGATCCGGCCGGCCTCGACGCCGCGCGAGGTCAGGTATTCGACGACCGAGCGGGCCCGTCGCTCGCTCAGGCCCTGGTTGTATTCCTCGGTGCCGATGTTGCAGGTATGACCGACGATCTGGATGTCGCCGACCAGGCCGCCGTCGTCGACCACCGCAAGGATCTCGTCGAGCGTATTCTCGGCCGCGGGCTTGAGAACCGAGCTGTCGAAATCGAAGGTCGTGCGATCGGTGAGCGTGACCTCGTTGACGATCATGCGTTCCTCGGTGCGCGATTCCCCCGGCACCTCGACTTCCACGTCGCGGTACTGGCGGGAGGGGCGGAAGGAACTCTCGGAGCCGCCGAAGCTGAAACTGTAGACGATACTGCCGCGCAGGTCGTTGTCGTCGACCACGAAGTCGCCGTCCTTGTACGCGTAGCTGGTGCGCAGGCTCAGGCTGTGAGGCGAATTGCGGAAGTGCTTGTCCAGCGAAAGCGAGGCGGTCGTCTGCGAGGAACTGTAATCGCCTTCCTCGTAATCGAGTCCGCCGCGCAGGCGGATCAGGGGATTGTCGAAAAAGCGCTCGGCGCGCAGGCCAAGACCCCACTCGTAGGGCTCTTCGAACCACTCGGTGACGGTCTCGATCGTGTCCACGCGGGAGAAGTCCCGGCCTTCGATTTCACCGGTGACCAGCATCTCCTCGATGGTGGTGGCGCGATCGACCAGGCGTTCGTCGGAAAGCGCCGTCATGCCGTAGCCCGAAAAAGCCCAGCTTCGGCCTTCCCAACCGGCGCCGAAGGTCAGCTTGCGGTCCTCGAACTGGTTCTGGTCGGCCGCGATGAACAGCTTGGCCACGTTGCCGTCGGTGTAGACCGGCCCGTCGGGGCCTTCCTCGGCGGTCTCGTTGATCAGCCAGTGGTAGTTGAGCTTGACGCCGCCGGCGCCCTCGCTACCCAGCCAGCCGTCGCCGATGAAGCTCGAGCGCTGCGACTCGTAGAGCGCGGCCTGGAACTCGCCGACGACGTCGAACTCGCTGTCGAGCCCGATGCCGATGCGGTAACGATCACCGATGAAGTGGAAAGTCGGCGTGCCGGCCTGGGTCCGGGGCTCTTCCCCGTCGTCGACCTGGGCCACGGCCACGGTGGCGAGGCTCTGGGCAAGCACCAGAGAAAGCATCAGTTTGCGAATCATCGACCGCCCCTGCTGTTGTTATTGGGAAAACGGGAGCAATTCTACTCCCCTGGCAGGAACAAGACCACGAAAAGCGGGGGAAATTCCGATGGATTTCGCTGTCTGCTAGCGGTAGTCGCTGTAGGACTTCTCTTCCACGATCTCGGAGCCGAGGTGCTCGTTGACCCGCTTCTTGAGCGCGGCGCGCTCGTCGTTGCGAAGATAGACCGAACGCGCCAGCTCAACGAAGTGGTCGCCGAAACGCCCGTCGCGTTCTTCCTCGCGGATGGCGTCCTCGATTTCCCACAGGGCCTCATTGACCTCGCGCAGGCGCCCGCGCAGGGCGTCGATGTCGCCGTCCTCCAGCCCGGCGTCCTGCCAAACGCTCCAGAGCAGTTCATGCTCGCGCCGCACGTTGGCGAGCTTGGCCTCGTCGTCGATACGCTCGAGCTTGATCTCGAGAATGGAGAGCTTGTCGAGCAGCTCACCCGGCGAGACGGGAATCAGCAATTCCATGGAGAATCCTCGGCTGTTCTGGCGAAAAAGCTAACCCAGGAAAAGAGAAACCGCAAAGACGCAAAGAGCGCAAAGTGTGATGAATGAAGTCTCATCCATTATCGCTTCTTTGCGTTCTTCGCGCGCTTTGCGGTTAACCGGTTTTCCGTTGAGCAACCGCCCGGTGTCCGAGCGGTCGCCAGACTTCGATCAGGACTCGCCTTCGTCTTCCTTGAGCGCCTTCATGCTCAGGCGGATGCGGCCCTGCTTGTCGACTTCGAGCACCTTGACCTTGACCTTGTCGCCTTCGGCCAGCTCGTCGGTGACGTTCTCGACGCGCTTGTCGGAGATCTGCGAGATGTGGACGAGACCGTCCTTGCCCGGCAGGATCGTCACGAAAGCGCCGAAGTTCATGATCTTGGTGACGGTGCCCTCGTAGACGGCACCCACTTCGACATCGGCGGTAATCTGCTCGATGCGCTTGCGCGCGTCGTCAGCGGCCGCCTGATTGACGGAGGCGATGGTGACCGTGCCGTCGTCCTGGATGTCGATGGTGGTACCCGTCTCTTCGGTGATCTGGCGGATGGTCGCACCACCCTTGCCAATCACGTCGCGGATCTTGTCCGGGTGCACCTTCATGGTGAACAGGCGCGGGGCGTACTCGCTCATTTCCTCGCGCGGCTTCTCGATGATCTTGTTCATCTGCTCGAGAATGTGGCCGCGGCCGGCGTTGGCCTGCTTGAGGGCGACTTCCATGATCTCCTTGGTGATGCCGGTGATCTTGATGTCCATCTGCAGGGCGGTCACGCCCTCGGCGGAACCGGCCACCTTGAAGTCCATGTCGCCGAGGTGGTCCTCGTCACCCAGGATGTCGGTCAGCACGGCGAAGCGGTCGCCGTCCTTGATCAGGCCCATGGCGATACCGGCCACCGGCGCCTTGATCGGCACCCCGGCGTCCATCAGCGCGAGCGAGCCGCCGCAGACGGTGGCCATCGAGCTCGAGCCGTTCGATTCGGTCACTTCGGAGACCAGGCGCAGCACGTAGGGGAATTCCTCACCCTGCGGCACGACGGCCGACAGCGCGCGCTTGGCCAGCTTGCCGTGACCGATTTCGCGGCGCTTGGGCGCCAGCATGTGGCTGGTCTCGCCGACGCAGTACGGAGGGAAGTTGTAGTGGAGCATGAACGGCTCCTTGTACTCGCCCTCGATGGCGTCGATGATCTGCGCATCGCGACCGGTGCCCAGCGTGACCACGCACATCGCCTGCGTCTCACCGCGGGTGAAGATGGCCGAGCCGTGGGTGCGCGGCAGGAAGCCGACCGACATGTCGAGCGGGCGCACGGTGGTCAGGTCGCGACCGTCGATTCGGTTCTGGCCGGACAGGATGCGCTCGCGAACCAGGTTCTTCTCGATCTTGCCGAAGGCGTCCGAGACGTCGGCGGCCGAAGGCGCGCTCTCGTCGTCTTCGTCGCAGAGCTGCTCGACGACGCGATTCTTGACTTCGGAGATGGCGTCGCGGCGCTCCATCTTGTCGGTCAGGTCGTAGGCCTTCTCGAGACCATCGCCAATCGCGGCCTTGACCTTGTCTTCCAGGCCTTCCGGCGCTTCGGGCGGCTGCCAGTCCCACTTGGGCTTGCCGGCCTCGGCGGTCAGTTCCTCGATGGCCGCAATCGCGGTCTGCATCTGGTCATGACCGAAGGTCACCGCGCCGAGCATCTGCTCTTCGGTGAGCTGGTCGGCTTCGGATTCGACCATCAGCACGGCGTCCTTCGTGCCGGCGACAACCAGGTTGAGACGCGATTCCTCAAGCTGGGTGGCGGTCGGGTTGAGCACGTACTCGCCGTCGACGAAGCCGACGCGGGCGCCGCCGATCGGGCCCTGGAACGGGCAACCCGACAGCGACAGCGCGGCCGAGGCGCCGATCATCGCCGGAATGTCGGCGTCGACTTCCGGGTTCGACGACATGACCGTC
>JAASTB010000159.1 GCA_021767625.1 Wenzhouxiangella sp. | reverse complement strand
CTGAGCCGGCTCTTCGTCGGCCACCGGCGCCGTTCCGCACCCGACGAGAACAGCGCCCGCCAGGACGGCGGCGAAGATCGTCAGTCCGGGTTTGATGTAGTTATCTGTCATTGTGACCTCCGCTCTAGAATGAGTAGCTCAGCGAGGCCGCGAGGAAATCGCGATCGCTCAGCAGGTTGTTCTTACCGGCACCGAAGAAGCTGGTGTACGAAACGCCGGCCTGCCAGCGCGACAGGTAGCTGAAGTTCACGCCCAGCGTGACCTGCTTGCGGCCTTCGATGAAGTTGCCGCCGGGCCCCGGCGCAACGCCGTCGACGTCGTGGTTGAACGCCAGGCGCGGCGTCATGTTCCAGGCGGTTCCGAACACGTTGTTGTAGGTGGGCGCAACGATCAGGCGGTAGCCCCAGCTGGTGTCGGTTACGTAGCCGCTGTTCGTGGTGATCGGGCTGCGCGAGTTGCCACCGGTCTGACGCGACGGACCGCCGAAAGTGTCGGTGCCCGGTCCCTCGAAGCGCAGCTCGCTCGGGTCAGGCAGGTCCCAGACGTGGGTCACGCCGAACTCGCCGACAACGGCCACCTGGTTGGCTCGCAGCCAGTTGCCCGGGCCGAACAGCTTGGTCAGGGTGAACTGGGCCTGCGAAACCTCGCGGCGTTCGTAGCCCTGGATGAAGTCACCCGGCTCGTACTGTCCGAGCTGGCTGATAAAGCGGTTGTAGGGCTCCGGGATCGCCGCATTCAGCGGCGAGAGACCGGCGTAGAGCAGTTCGACGTCGTCGATCTGGATCGGCAGGTTCTCCCGGTAGCTGTACTCACCGGCGAGGGACCATCCGCCCACCGTGGTGTTGAAGCTGATGCCCCAAAGGTCGATGTCCTCGGGATACTCCACGATCACGGCGCCAGACGAAGGCGCTGCGTTGGTCACGGCGCGACCCGACAGGACCGGCAGGCGGCTGTGGTAGCGCAGGTGATAGAAACCGAACTCGGTATTGTTCAGCCACGGCGCATAGTAGCGGAACGCCAGGCCGTACTGGCCATGCTCATCGGGCTTGTTGTCCGCCGCTCTGGGGAAGGACGCGGCGCAACCGGCACCGATCAGCTGGAGCGGCAGGTCGCGATCCGACGCACCGAAATTGCCGTTCCGGCAGACGGTCTCGTACAGGTCCGGATTGTTGACCGGCTGCGGCACCAGGCCGAAGTTGAGCATGGTGTAGCGGCCGCCGGCCGTGGCAAAGTCGTTGGTGGCGAAGTAAGTGCCCGAAGGCTCGGCCTCGACCTCGTCCCACTCGCCCAGCACCAGGGCTTCGACGGAAAAGTTCTGGGTGATGTCGAGACTGCCCCACAGCATGTTCTGCGGCAGGAAGGCATCCTTCAGTTCGGCGCCGGCGGTACGCAGGGCCGTGACGTCGACCGGATTGATCACGTTGATGCCGCCGGCGATGAAGGTGCTTTCACCCCAGCTCACCACCTGCCGGCCGAGTCGCATCGACAACAGGCGGTTGCCGACGTCCAGGTCGGCGTAGACGTAGGCATCCAGCAGGCGGGCTCGCTCGCCGGCCTGGTCCTTGGCCCCGTCGGGCAGTTCGTCCATTCCACTGAGCGTGAAGTCGTAGAAGTAGTTGCCGCGGACGAAGGCACCGAAGTTGTCGAAGTTGATGGCCAGCTCGGAGGTGATCCGAGCCTGGTTGAAGATCGGATCCCACTGGTCGAAGTTCAGGTTGCCGTCGTCGGAGTTGGCGGAGAACCGTCCGGGCGTGGCGATCTGCTGGTCCAGCGGCTGCTGGAAGACCGTCGGGTCGAACTGGGACTTCGCGACGAAGTCCGAGTCTCGTTCCTCGGCGCGAACGCCGATGCCGTAACTCACGGTCGAGTCCAGTCGGATCTCGACCTCGTCGGTGCTCAAATCGATGGCCTGTGCCTGCTGGGCTGCCAGGGCCAGACCGATGGCGCCGGCCAGGATGCCGGGCTTGAGCCCGAGACCGCGCCGACTCTTGTCAATTGCTTGGCGTTTCATGTTCGGAATCTCCCTCTCAGTCGTCGGTCTGGATGAGTGACGGATCGCCGATAACGACCGCTGCGCCACCGGATGCCACCATGCTGGCAGCCTCACCCTGCATTTCGGCCGTCACCGCCGGGTTGGCGCTCGGGTCGAGCAGCGAGCCGTGACCGCCCTGCAGCAGGCGGACCGCACCGCGAATGCCCATCGGGTCCTGCGTGGTCTGCGTGATCGCATCCAGGCCCATGATCCGGATCAGCGGCTCGGTGCCCGACAGGGGCGCACCTTCCACCGCATTCGGAACCACGGTGTCCCCGGCGACCTGCTGCAGCAGCACCGAGTTCTGGGCCGTCGTCACGGCACCCCAGTTGATCGGGTCGGCCGAATCGATCACCGTCTGCGCGGCCAGGAGGAACTGGTAGTAGTCCGGCGAGAAGGGTTCGACGCCGGCCGATTCGAGACCGGCGCGGATGCGCGGCCCGAAGGTCTCGGAGCCGGCCAGCAGGTTGGCGACACCACCGCCCGGGACGGAGAGCACGCCGTTGCCCACGGTCGGCTCGACGGCCAGGAAGGGGGTGCCGGCCATGGCACCGAGCGAGATGCCGACGAAGTTGATGTTCGAACCGTCCAGGTCCGTCGTTCCGTCGCCGTCGATGTCCATCTCGGGCACGTTCAGCGCCAGCGTCGACAGGTCGATCTGCGCCTGGCGCAGGTTGTCGCGCGAGGTCAGCAGGCTCTGCAGGTTGATGAACCAGGCACCCGAGCCGTCGATCATGCCGTCCGGGCCCGGTGCGCCGGTCTCGTTGTTCTGCAGGTCCAGGTCGAAAGTGCGCTCCATCGACGCCGGCGCGAAGGGCGTATTGTCGATGTAGAGGGGGCTGGCCTGGTCGGTAATGCCGTGCAGCGGCATGTCGATGGCGACCACCGCGAAGCCCTGCGAGGCCATGGTGTCGGCCAGGGCCAGCATCTGCGAGCGATTGCCGGTGATGCCGTGCTGGAAGATCACCACGGGCCAGCCGGCTTCGGGACGCGTCTGCCCGGACATTTCGTTGGGCACGGTCATCAGCATCGGAATCATCGGGCGCGCCGTCTCAACCGGGAACGGGTTGGCCACCGTCACGTTGGTCGAGTCGGGGCTCAGACCCGCCTGATCGAAGGGCGGAATGTAGTTGCCCGGCGCCGCTTCCCAGAACTCGGTCAGGGGCGCGGTCGGATTCTGCTGTGTGGGCACGCCCAGGAAGTAAGGCACCTCGACGACACCCATGTAGAGGTCGGCGATGCCCGGCGAGGCGCCCGGCGGCAGCACGTCGGCGGTGGTCAGGCAGGTGTCGGGGGCGACGCAGGCCTGGGCCACCTGGCTGCTGGTCGGGCCGATGGCCGAACGCAGCTTCGAGAGCACCGGCGTGATCGACTGGGTGGTGGCCGTCGAGGAAACCACGACGCTGTCGCGCGCAACCCCCTGCGAGCCGGCGGCGGCCAGGTGCGTGTTGATGATCTGCCGCAGCGGCTCGAGCGCCTGGGCGGTCGGATTGTCGAGCAGCGGGTCGGTGCTGTTGCCTTCGCCGTCGACCAGGGGCTCGGGCCGCTTGGCCAGGAAGTAGGGCTGCGAAGGGGTCGCGGGGTTGCCGCTGGTATCCGTGATGCCGTCGGTCAGCACCGCCATGTAAGCGGTCATTTCCTGGAGCGGCTGGAGCGGCACGATGGCGATGGTCTGTCCGTTGGGGTCCGACGGCGCGACTGCGGCCACGTAGTCCTGCCCCGGAACCAGTTCGCGGTTGACGCCGGCGACGGCCGGCTCCCCCTGCACCATGGTCACTTCGTAGAAGCGAACCGTGCTTCCCGGAACAACGCTGGCGGGATCGATCTGCGCGCTGAAGTTGAAAGTCCACGGTGCGACCGTGCTGAATCCGTCGAGCGCATTCATGGCGACCGCGGGATCGCTGTAATCGTCCGGGTCGGCAACCGGGATGTTGAGCGTCAAGTCTTCCGTACCCGACAGCAGCAAGGTGTTGGGAAACGGAATGGCGCCGCCGCTCGGATCGAAGACGGCAGTAATGACGCCGTCGACGGGATCGCCGTCGGGTTGGGTGGCGGGATCTTGGTCAACGGCGCGGTCCACACTGGAACTGCCGCCGCAACCGACCAGCCACAGCAGCGCGAGTGCGGGCGCCAGGAATCGGCATGACTTCATCAGATTTCTCCCCAAAGCAGAGATGTTTATATGTATTGCTCAATACTGTCCGGTATGGCGCAGTATCGAGTTGTTCCGTCTGTATGATATGAACATGTTCTTTACTTTTGCAAGCAGCCGCGGCAGGCAACTCCTGGCCGCACTGGGACCGGGTTTGCTGATGGCCGGGGCGGCCGTCGGCGTGTCTCATCTGGTGCAGTCCACGCGTGCCGGCGCCGAGTACGGGACCAGCCTGCTGGCCCTGGTCGTGATCGCCTGCGTGTTCAAGTATCCCTTTCTCGAATTCGGCCCGCGCTACGCTGCGGCGACGGGCGAGAACCTGCTCCAGGGCTACCGTCGCCTGGGCCGCTGGGCGCTGGCCCTGTTCGTGGTCATCACGCTGGGGACGATGCTCATCATCCAGGCCGGCGTCACCGTCGTGGCGGCCGGCCTGGCGGGGCTGGTGTTCGGGCTGGACGCTTCGATCACGCAGCTTTCGGCAGGCGTGCTGGTCGGCTGCCTGGCCATCCTGGCGATCGGGCGCTACAGCGGGCTCGACCTGATGATGAAGATCATCATGGCCGCGCTGGCCGTCTCCACCCTCGCCGCCGTGGCGCTCGCTTTCGGCAGCGGGCCGGACTGGACCGCTCTCGACCCCCTGGCCAATCTCGACGCCGTCTGGACGGCGAGCGGCTTTGCCTTCGTGCTCGCGCTGCTGGGCTGGATGCCCATTCCGCTGGACGTGGCCGCATGGCACTCGCTTTGGACGCTCGAGCGCGCCGAGCAGACCGGGCATCGACCCAGCGTGCGACACGCGATCATTGATTTCCAGATCGGCTACGCGGGCGCCACGGTCCTCGCCGTCCTATTCCTTTTGCTGGGTGCATTGATGCTTCACGGCAGCGGAGAGGCCCTGCCGCAATCCGGCGTGGCCTTCGCCGGCCGACTGGTCGACCTCTACGCCCAGACCCTGGGGGAATGGTCGCGATCGATCATCGCCGTGGCCGCCCTGACCACGATGTTTTCGACCACGCTGGCCGTCACCGACGCCTACCCGCGCGCCCTGCGCGCGCTGATCGAGATGAGCGGCATCGCCACGGACGATGGCTCGGCCGAACACAAGCATCGCGCCCGCTACATCGGTGCGCTGCTGCTGGTCGCCACCGGCGCGCTGCTGGTCATCCACTACTTCGTCCAGCGCTCCTCCGGATTCACCGCGCTGATCGATTTCGCCACCACCGTGTCCTTCCTGGCCGCCCCGGTGATCGCCTGGCTGAATCTCCGGCTCCTCACCAGCGAGCACACGCCGGCGGAACATCGCCCGCGTGGCGGCTTGCTCAT
>JAASTB010000158.1 GCA_021767625.1 Wenzhouxiangella sp. | reverse complement strand
TGTGCGGCATCGTCGATGACTCCTACCATTTTCTGTGGGTCAATCAGGCCTATGCCGACCACTACCGGCTGGATCGGGACCGGATCCGGGAACTCACCCTGGGCGAGGTCCTGGGGGAGGCCTATTTCGAGGAGGTCGTTCGCCCCCGCGTTGATCGGGTGCTGGGCGGGGAATCACAGCGATTCGAAACCACGCGCGACCTGCCCGGTCAGCCGAAACGGCGGCTTCTGGCACGTTACTACCCGATCGATGTGCCGGGCCGCAAATCCAGGCATGTCGGCGCGGTCATCACCGATGTCACCGAAGTTCGGCGGGCAGAGGCGGAAATCGCCCGGCAGGGCCGGCTCCTGGACATGGCCGGCCGGGCCGCCCGCTTGGGCGCCTGGTCGGTCGATCTCGAAAGCAAGCGCATCGAATGGTCGGACATGGTCGCGGAAATCCACGCCAAGCCGCCCGGCTATGCCCCGACCCTGGAGGAGGCCCTGTCCTTTTATCCACGGGAGCACCGCGAGCGAATTGCCGCCCTGTTCTCGGCCTGCGCCGAGCATGGTCAGGCCTACGACGAGGAACTGCAGATCATCGACGCCAACCGGCAGCCCCGCTGGGTGAGAACCGTCGGCGAAGCGGTCCGCGACGAGGCCGGGAACATCACGCGCGTGCAGGGCGCCTTCCAGGACATTTCCCGACAGAAGTCGCTGGAGTCCGAAAGCAGGCAAATGGCCGGCCGCCTCGCCGCCATGCTCGAGTCCATCACCGACGGCTTTGTCGCATTCGACCACGACTGGCGCTATACCTGGATCAACGCCGAAGCAGAGCACATGCTCGACAAGTCCTCCGACGAACTGATCGGCACGACCGTCTGGTCGCAATTCCCCGACCTGGCCGGAACGCAGACGGAACGCGCCTTGATCGACGCGATGGAGGGGCGAGTTTCCACGCTTGCCGAGGAATACTTCGAGCCCCTGGGCGCCTGGTTCGAAGTCCGCGTCTACCCCTGGGAAGGCGGGGTCGCCGCGTTCTTCCGGGATGTGACCGAGAACCGGCGCATGTTCGAACAGCTCCAGGCCCAGGAAGCCGCGCTGCGTGTCTCGCGCGACGAACTCGACAGCGTCTTGCACACCCGGCAGGCCCTGATCAACTCATTGCCGGCTCACATCGCCATGCTCGACGCCGACGGTGTGATCGTCGACGTCAACGACCGGTGGCGCCAGTTCGCGCAGCGGAACAACTTCAGCGGAAGCGACTTCGGCGGAAGCGACTTCGGCGTCGGCCAGAGCTATGTCCGGGTCTGTGAGGCCGCAAGCGAAGAACCGGGCGACACGGCCGATCTGGTGGCGCGGGGCCTGCGCGAGGTGCTCGCCGGTCACCGGCAGAGCTTCGCCCTCGAATATCCCTGCCACTCGCCCGACGAAGAGTGCTGGTTTCGGGCCACCTTCGATCGCCTGGCGACCGGTGATGCGGGATCCACCGGCGGAGCGGTCGCCATGCATATCGACATCACCGAACGCAAACGGGCCGAGCAGGAAATCAATCGACTCGCCTACGAAGACCCGCTGACGGAAACGCTTTCCCGCAACGGACTCATTCTCGCTCTCGACAAGCAGTTACAGGGTGAAGGCTGGGCCGCTCACGGCTTCGTGGCCATGCTCGACGTGGTCGGCCAGCACGACATCAACGACGCCCACGGCTACGGGATCGGCGACAAGCTGCTGATCGCCCTGGCCCGGCGCCTCCAGGAGCTGGCCACCGGGGAAGGCCTGGCCGGACGAACGGGCGGCGACGAGTTCGTGGTCTACTGTCCGGCCCCCGACGAGCACGCGAGGGACCGCATCCTCGAAGCGATGGAGCACTTACACGAAACGCCGTTCCGCTTCGAGGACGGCCGCGTCGCCATCGAAGTCGGCGTGGCCATCGGATACACGGTTCTCGGCCGGGAGCGGCGAAGCGCCAGCGCCCTGATCCGCGAGACGGAAATGGCGCTGTTCGAACAGCGCCGGCAGGCCGGTGACCGGGTCCAGCGAGTCGCCTTCACGCAGGACCTGGAGCAACGAACGCACGAGCGCGTCGAACTCACCCGCGAGCTCCGGCGGGCCCTCGAGAACGACGAGTTCGAATTTCATTTCCAGCCCAAGGTCGACCTGGCCGACGGCCGCATGATCTCGGCCGAAGCGCTGATCCGCTGGCAGCACCCCGAGCGGGGGCTCGTTCCGCCGGGGCTCTTCATCCCGGTGGCGGAGCAGAGCCAGCTCATCGGTCCGATCGGCGACTGGGCGGTGCGGGCCGCCTGCCGCCACCTGAGCGAATGGCGGGCGGCGAACCTGGATGTCGTCCGCATCTCCGTCAACGTCTCGCAGATCCAGTTCCTGCTCGGCGATTTTCCGGCCAAGGTTCGCGCCGCCCTGGACGAGTTCGGCATCGAGCCGCAGCACCTTTCGCTGGAAATCACCGAGTCCGTATTCGAGCGTCACTCCGACCGGCTGCTGGCCGAGATTCAGGAACTCCACGAACTGGGTGTGCAGCTCTCGCTCGACGATTTCGGCACCGGCTACTCATCCCTGCTCTACCTGCAGCGCTACCCCTTCGACGAGATCAAGATCGACCGGGGCTTCGTCGATCGCCTGCTCCACGATGAATTCAGCCGGGATGTCGTACTCGCCGTCATGGATCTTTCCCGCGCGCTCAACGCCGGCGTGGTCGCCGAGGGAATCGAATCGCGGGAAATTGCCGGGGCCCTCCTTGAAATGGGCTGCACTGTGGGCCAGGGTTATTACTACAGTATGCCGCTTGCAGCCGAGGATTTTCGCTGGCTGCTGGAAAAGCGCAGCAGCTTGCCGCTCGGCCCGGGCGAACGCGGACCCTGAAGCGGGAACCGCCTGGCGAGGAGGTATTTCGGATGAGTCATCCAGACTGGAAACTGACCAAGCGCACAACGGGCCTTCGCAGCCTCGACCGGCTCCTGCACGGCGGTCTCCCGGAGAACCAGGCAACCCTCATTCTCGGCCAGGCCGGAACGGGCAAGACCGTGCTGAGCCTGCATATCCTGGCCGAGGCGATCCGGCGCGGAGAAGGAGGCGTCTTCTTGAGCTTCGAGGAGTCGCCGGCCCAGCTCAAGCGAAACGTCGACTCCTTTGCCTGGGGCGGGACCCTGCACGAGTCCGATGACTGGTCCGTGATCGACGTGCGCGATGCAGTCGGCATGGAAACCGCCGGCGAGTTCGACATCGAAGCCCTGATGGCCGCGATTTCAGCGCGGGCAAAGCGCTTCGAGCGGCCCTGGATCGTGATCGACGGCATCGATCAGATGATGAAGCACCAACCCGAGCCGTCGGTCGCCGTCGAACAGATCCGACAGGTCAATGAGCGCTGCGCCGATTCGGGCTGGACCTTGCTGCTCAGCGGCAAGCTCGGTAACGAGGGCGTTGCACCCCGGCACCTCGAAGGCATCGAGTACATGCTCCCGACGATGCTGCTCTTGAAGGCGCAGGTAATCAATCGCCGCCTGCAGCGCCGCGCTCGCGTGTCCAAGTACCGCGGTTCGGCGCACGTGACCGACGAGGTGCCGATGGTGATCAACGACCAGGGCATCCAGTTCCCCTACCAGACCTCCGAGGAAAAGGCCGAGGCCATCGGCAGCACCGAGCGGGTCAGCTCCGGGGTCACCCGCCTGGACGATGTGATGGGTGGCGGGCCCTACCGCGGCTCGAGCATACTGATATCCGGCCGCCCGGGGACGGCGAAGAGCACCCTGGCGGCGGGCTTCGCCGAGGCGGCTGCCGAGCGCGGAGAAAAGGCGCTCTACATCAGCTTCGACGAAATGGAAGCGCCCTATGTGCGCAACCTCGCTTCGGTCAACATCGATCTGCAGCCGCACATCGATCAGGGAAGGATCCGATTTCACGCGCTTCACGCCTGGTCGGCGCTGCTGAGCGAGCACGTTCTGACCATCGACAATCTGATCGAGGACTTTCGGCCCGACTTCCTGGTCATCGATCCTTTGTCGGCGCTGGTCAAGGCCGCCGGCAGCGAGGAGGCCCAGCCCGCGATCGAGCGAATTCTCGACCGCTCCCGCCGCCTCGGCATCACCACCGTGATGACCTCGCTGATCGACGAAAACGATCCCGAAGGGGAATCGACGATGGGCAGCGTTTCGACCATCGCCGACACCTGGCTCGTACTGGGCCACAACGTTCGCGCCGGCGAGCGCAACCGCTCACTATCGATCGTGAAGTCCCGCGGCACGGCCCACTCCAACCAACAGCGCGAGCTGCTGCTTTCCAGCGAGGGAATCGATCTGGCCGACGTCTACGAGTACGGCACAGAAGTGCTGATGGGCACCGCCCGGGCGCAGAAGGCGGCCGAGCAGCGCGAAATCGAGAACCGGCTCGAGATGGAGAGAATGCAGCGCCGCCAGGATCTGCAACGGCGCATCGATCAGGCTCGGGGCGAGATGGAGCGGCTCGAGTCGGAGCTGGACCTGGTTGACCAGGAATCGAAGGAGACCCGACGCGCGGGCCGTCGCCTCGCGCGCGACATCCAGCAACGTCGGGAGTCCCGATCAAGCACCGGGCAGGGAGGACGCAAGCCATGAACATGTCCAAGGCGGGCCAGGAATCACCCCTCCCCGTGCTGACCCTGTTCGTGACCGGCGACGCACCGCGATCACGCCGAGCGCGGAATAACCTGCACTCGGCGCTGGAGCGAATGGGCAAGGCATCCATTCGTCCGCTGGAGATCGACCTGCTGCGACACCCTGAAAAGACCGAGAGCTACTCGGTCTTCGCCACGCCCGCCCTGATCAGGATGGACGAGGATGGACACAAGTCAGTGATTTACGGGGACTTGTCAAACGATGAAAAGCTGCTGGATTTCCTGGAAGGCATCGGAGAATAGCCCACGGCACCCGTTAAGCCATCCCGCCCCCGAAGGCCGGGAGCGAGATGCCAGCGCCCGTTCTGCGATCAGGCGCTTCGGGCGTCGTCGAACTGATCTTCCTCGGTCGAACCCGTCAGCGCGCCCAGCGACGACTCGCCGCCGCTGATCGCCTGGGTGAGCTCGTCGAAGTAGCCCGTTCCGACCTCGCGCTGATGGCGCGTAGCCGTGTAGCCCTGCGACTCGGCGTCGAATTCGGCCTGCTGCAGCTCGACATAGGCCGACATCTGACGGGCCTTGTAGCCGCGGGCGAGCTGGAACATCGAGTGGTTCAACGCGTGGAAGCCCGCGAGGGTGATGAACTGGAACTTGTAGCCCATGGCACCGAGCTCGTTCTGGAACTTTGCGATCTCGGCGTCCGAGAGGTTCTTCTTCCAGTTGAAGCTCGGCGAACAGTTGTAGGCCAGCAACTTGTCCGGATATTCGGCGCGGATCGCCTCGGCGAACTGCTTGGCCTCGCCCAGATCCGGCTTTGAAGTTTCGCACCAGACCAGGTCGGCGTACGGCGCGTAAGCCAGGCCGCGGGCGATCGCCTGGTCCATGCCGGCGTTCGTGCGGTAGAAGCCTTCCGAGGTGCGCTCACCGGTGATGAAGGCGTGGTCGGCTTCGTCGAT
>JAASTB010000157.1 GCA_021767625.1 Wenzhouxiangella sp. | reverse complement strand
GTCTTCGAACGCGCCGTCGTCGGAACGCAGGGCGACCACGTCGAGCGCGCCGTCGAGGCCTTCAACCCCGCCCTGCAGGTCACGGAAGGCTTCCCGGAATCGCAGGTGTCGACCCGGCTCGGTGGCACCCGAATCGCGCTCGAATATGGCCAGCGATCCCCGATCGCCGGAACCCACCTGGCCGAATCCGGCCACGTAAAGCCACTGCCCGTCGCTGCTCAGGGTCGCGCCACGCGCGCCGAGCAGACCGCTTGCCTCGTTGCCGAAGCCATCGTCGGCCCCGTCGAACACGGCCTCCAGGAAGCCGTAGGTCGGGTCGGGAGCAAGGCGTTCGAAGACCCCCAACTGCCCGGTTCCCGTCACCGTGAAAACGTGCCTTCCGTCCGCGCTGAACACGGCATCGCGCACATCGGCCACACCGCCCGGGGCCCGCCCGATCTCGGCCAGACCGGGCTGCATCATCTGCATGGGCTGGAGCGTGCCGACGAACGGCTGCCGGCGAAACACGACCAGGCGGTCGGCGCCGCGGCCGCTGGCGACAAGGTGTTCGCCGTCGACGCTGACGGCCAGAGAATCCAGCCCGGCCAGCGCGCCGGCCTCGATCCCGTCGGGCAGGTCACCACCGGCATCGACCGCCGGTAGCGAAACGGTCTGCTCTCGGCTCAATGCACCGGTGGCGCTGTCGCGACCATAGACGGCAATCGTTCCTTCATTGCCGCCTACGTAGAGGTTCTCGCCCTGTCCATCCATGCTCGCCAGGTCGGCGCGCGGCACGATGGCGCCGTCCGGGTCCACGGCCAGAGCTTCCACCGGCGTGAGTTCGCCGAAACCGACAGCCGTGTCGTCGACCTGACGCCGGAAATGGACGACGCTGCCCTGCGAGGAAACCGGCGCGACCTCGTCTTCGAGGAGGGTTGTATCGACGCCGCCGTCCACGGAATACAGGCGCAGGTTGTCCACCCACCAGCCGGTCGCACCGATGACCTGCCCCTCGCCCAGGCCGAAGCGCACCATGAGTTCGTCGCCGGGCGCGGCCAGCCCGGTCAGGTTCAGGCGCACCGCGTCGAAGCCCGCGGCATACCCCGGTGACCGGTTGCACCATCCCGGGCTGCCGTTGAGCGGATTGCTCTCGTAGCCATTCTGGACGCCGTTGTAGCCACCGGCCTCGAATGCGCTGCCCGGGTCGTCGATCGACTGCCAGCTGTCGCCGCCATCCAGGGAGTATTGGAGGACGCCCACGTCGAAGCAACTGTAGGGTGTATCCAGGTCGAAACGATGCTCGAACTCCAGATACAGCTCGTCGAAGTTCGGCAGGGAGACCGCCTGCTCCTGGGTGAGCCACTTGAGGTCCACCCCGGAAGTGTTGCTCACGAAATAGGTTTGGCCGTAGGCCCCGCCGTAGTCGGCCTGCACCCAGTCGGGCCCGGAGAAGCTGGCTTCCCGGCCGGATCCGGTCACGTAGATATCGCGGTCGTTGGGAGCGATGTCGATGCTGTTCGCACCCCAAAGCCCGTCGTTCTCGAGCGCGAGGGACAAGGCGCTGACCTCGCCCTCGAAGGCCAGCGTGCCGGTAGCCGGATTGCGCCTGAACACGGCCACGGCGTGATCCTCGCGCCCCACCACGTAGACATGTTCGCCATCGCCGCTGACGGCCACATCGGATGCGCCGCGCAGTCCGGTCACGGGGGCGACCGAGTCGGCCGGCTCCTCGCTGCCCAACGCCCTGGATTCGACGAAGACCAGGCGACCATAGTCTTCACTGCCGGCGACGTGCTCGCGGCGGAAGACGGTCACTGCGTTCGCATCGGCAGAGGCAATATAGAGGTGCCGCTGGTCGGGACTGAGCGTCATGGCACGCCCGCCGCCGAGGCCGGCAACTGTCAAGCCGCTGTCGTCGCCATCGTCGACCCCCTCGGTTTCGATTTCGAGCTGCGTCAGGGCGCCGAAGCTCGGGCCCGGCACGATGTTGCGCTCGAACACCACGATGGTTGCCGGAACTGCATCTTCACCGTCACCGGGGATACCGGCACCCAGGGCGTAGACGTGCCGGCCGTCCGCGCTGCCGAGCACGGCGCTGGCATCGGCCAGGGTCTCGCCCAGGCCCAGGTCGAAGTCGTAGATCAGGTCGCCCGGAATCGGCGTCGTGGCGTCGCAGGTCCAGACCACCTCGGTAAGCTCCGGACCGAACAAGTCGCTGACCGTCACCGGCACCCCGTCTGGGCCATCGTTGGTCAATGTGATCTGGAACTGGACTTCCTCACCGGGAACCACGCTCGATCCGGCCAGGATTTCCTTCGTGATATCGAGATCGGCGGTAGCCAGAAGGCGTGTGGATGCGCTCTGAACGTTGTTGACCGGATCGGTCTCGGTGACCTGGGTCGGCGTGGTCACCGAAGCCGTGTTTTCCACCTGGGCCGCCTCCTCGTCGAGGATCGGCACGCTCACCAGGAACTCGGCGCGCGCCTGCGGCGCCAGGGCCAGGTCCTGGTCCAGCGGACCCGACTGTCCGACCAGGTCGGTGGCCTGGCAGGATCCCGATTCGAAAGCGCAACAACTTTCGGCCAGCGAGGACTCACCGCCGTCGACGATTGAACACGACCATGAGGCTCCCGCACCTGTAAGACTTGGATCATCGAGCGGGTCCGCAAGATTGACGCCGCGAACCGCCGATGGTCCGAAGTTGCCGATGGTGAGCCTGAAATCGGCGTACATGCCGTTCTCGTCGGCGCGGGTACCCAGGCTCTCCTTGTTGAGCCACACATCGGCTTCGGCCGTCAGGTCCACGCTGTGACTGTCGTTGAGATCATCGGGCGAAAAGGCCTCGATGCCTGCGGGCATCGCCAGCTGGACCTCATTGGTCAGCGTTCCGTTCGGCGCCGCGGCCGGATGAATCCGACCGCGCAGCGTCAGGGTCAGGGACGACTGGGCGCCCAGGTTGACCTCGTGGCCGTCCAGCCCGCCGGACGTGAACGGCGTGGCCTGGAGGACGCCGCACTGACCGGCGCCCGGATCACAGCAGGCATTCTCGCTGGCTGAACATTGCCATTCGCGCGTGGTGGGCACGAAACCCGCCGGGTCTCCCGGATAGGCCGGCAGAAGATCGGTGACACTCAGGCCGGTCACGCCGGAGGGACCGTTATTGACGATCTCTACGTTGAAGGAAAACTCCGTTCCCGGCACCGGGCGCTGGCCGGGCGCATCCGTGGTCACGACCACTTCAGTGGCGTTGCGAATGTCGAGTTCCTTGGTGCTCGACAACTGCTGTCCGCTGGTTTCGTCCCAGGCCGGCGCCGCGGTGAGATCGGCGGTATTGGATAGCGTTCCGGTGGCCGTGCCCGCCTTGACCGCGGCGTGAATGGTGACCACCACCGACTGCCCCGCCGGCAGGGTCAGGGCCACGTCCTCGAGCGGATCGTCGGAGATCTCGTTTCGGCGGAGGTTGTTGCACGCCCCGGCGGCCACGGTTCGATAGACCAGGATTGCGCCGGTATCAGGCGCGGTCGCGCCCGACACGTCGCCGGAGGTCGCGCTGACGTAGAGCCTTTCATCGCTCGCGTCGAGAACCGCGTCGTTGGCCTCCAGGCCGTCGGGAAGCCCGACTGACCGAACGAACTGCATGGCACCACCGCTGCTGCGCTGGAAGAGCGTGATCGCGGCGTCGGCATCAGCGGATGCGAACAGCGTGTCGCCGTCGGCGGTCAGGGCCAGGCCACTGACTCCCTCGAGCCGCCGGTCCGGCACTGCGCTGGCCACGAAGGCCGTCGCCGCACCGAGAAGGCCGCTGCCCGAATCACGAGAGACCGCGAAGACGCTGTCATCTCCGCCGACGAAGATCTCGTTCTCGCCCGCTGCGATGACCCGCACGGCGACCGGTCCGGAGCCGTTGTCCATGGCCGTCGAAGCTGTCGACAGGGGCGTCAGCCCGCCGTCGATGCCATCGACGGCAAAAGCGACCGCGGCCTGGTCGCCGGCCGCGGCGGCGTAAAGGTATTCGCCGTCCGGCGTCAGCGCCAGGCCGGCCACGCCGCCGAGCAGGACGGGATTGCCGCCGCTGGCGTCGCGATCGAAATCGTCGACGACCGAAAGCGTCTGCGCTTCGGCATCGAGGGCAATCTGGCGAATCCGGTCAGCCCCGCTTTCCGCCAGGTACAGGAAGCGACCATCGGCCGAGAAGATCAGATCGCTGGGTGAGTCCAGTGATGCCCCGAGGGTGAAGACCGAGCTGACGGCTCCCGTGGAAGCGTTGCGGGAAAAGAGTTGCAGTTGCGCGCTGCTGCCGTGGCCGGCTGCCACCAGCCACTCACCGTTCGGGTGAACGGCCAGCACACGCGGTGCGGTGAGGTCTTCGTTGATACCGTTCAGGCTCAGTCGCCCGTAGTCGGGACCGCGGGCACTGTCGCGGTCGAGAACGGCGATCGCGTCTTCGAAGCGACCACCGACATAGACGTGATTGCGATCGGGCGAGAGCGCGACAGACCAGGCCCCGCCCAGACCGGTCGTGGCGGCCGCGCTGGTGTCGACGGTCTGGTCCCAGGCCGGAGGCTGGTCCCAGCCGCAACTCCAGCACGGCACGGTGGCACTGGTCGCGCACACGCCGATGACACCGCGCAGGCGCGAATCGAAAGCATCGTCCAGCATCGGACGGAGGTCGCCAACCAGGTCGCTAGGACCGTCATTGGAAACCGTGATGTCGTAGGTGAACGCCTGCTCCGGAACAAGCAGCGCAGCGTCGGAATCCTTGTCGATCGACAGACTCCAGACCGCGGCGAAGACGACCGAGTCGGAGGCAGCCCCGTTGTTGCCGGGTGCCGGATCGTGGGTTGCTGCCGCAACCTGGGCGCTGCCGAACGCGCTCGACGCGCTCGCCTCGCCCGGCATCGACGGGTTTCTCGGCGCGATCGCCGATACGGTGATCGTGCTCGCACCCACCGCCAGTTCGTCGAGCTCGCAACGATAGGCGCCCAGGCGCTGATTCGCCGAACAGACCCAGCTTTCCGGCGAAGAGAAACCGGACACGATCACGCCCTCGGGAACAGTCTCGACCAGGGTCACGTCTCGCGCCAACGACGGACCATCGTTTTCGACCTCGATGGTCCAGCTGAACGTCGATTCCGCGTCGACGGGATTGGCCGGCAGCGATCCCCGGGAAAGCAGCAGATCGGCTGAAGGCTCCAGGTCCACGGCGACCTCAGCGCTGACGTTCTGTGGCGAGTCGGGAAGGCGCTGATCGGACTCGACGACGGCCTGATTTCCAAGTGTGACCGGGTCATCCACGGCATTCGGCGTGACGGTCAGCTCGAGCACCCGGGGCGAACCGTTTGCAGGCAGCGTAAGCCCGGCATCGAGCTGGCATTCGACAACCGTCTCCCCGGCTGGCGCCGGCGCGAGTTCCTGACAGGTCCAGTCCGATGCCGGCGAGGGGCTCAAGGAGGCCACGGCATTGGCCAGATCGAAGGTGTCGATCACCGTCACGCCGGTGGCTTCATGCGGCCCCAGATTCGACACGGAATAGGTGTAGGTCAGCGAGTCGCCGGAATAGACGGTGGCGGCGTCCGCGGACTTGTTGATCCGCAGGTCGGACTCCAGAAAGACGTCGAC